>DAOVNC010000126.1 GCA_030630445.1 Kiritimatiellales bacterium
AGGAAGAGCAGGATTTCCCCCGAGGCTTCCGAAGCCCCTGCATTTTGCTGCGCCGCCCGGCCTTTGGTGCATTCCAGCACGCGGGCACCGATCGACCGTTCCAAGGTTCTATCCGCGCTCCCGCCATCGGCCACGATAACCTCGACGTTAAAACCCTCCCGCGCCTTGCCGATGGCCTGCAGCAGGTGGTGCTCCTCGTTTAGCGTTGGAATAATGACCGAAATTCGTGGCGGAATGTCCTCTGGAAAGTCGATGTCATTGAGCGTTTTCAAGGTTTCGACCGAAAGGTCAACCGCCGACGACAACGTTTGTTCCAGCACATTTCCCCCGCCCCATTCGATCCCTTGAAATATTTCCGAAGGGAATGTAGCCGAGGGCCTCGACCTCGGAAGTGGGGTCAAGGCCCCCGCCCTACGCAAACCAATCAGGTAGTAGCCCCCGTCGCTGGCCGGTCCGATGACGCAATCGGCAGATTCCAAGGACTGGAAGGCGGCTTGCATGTTGTTCCAACCATTGGAAGGACAGTCGGCCCCAACGATGACCACGCGCGCTGCACCCTTTTCAAAATGCTCATTAAACGCACGTTCCATCCGTTCGCCCAGATCGCCATCGCCTTGCCCCGCATAGGCAAGGTCGGCCCCAAGCCAGTCGCGCATCTGCTCCAAGGAACCGTCGGCATAGCGAATCTCGATTCTTGCGCCGACCCGATGAGCCTGTTTGACAACGTACTCCGTCATTTCCTTCTGCAACTGCGCCGCACCCTCTGCGCCCAAATGCGGAATCAGCCGGGTCTTCGTTTTTCCAGGCTCTGGAAACCGGGTGAAGATGATGAGTGTGCTGGAATGGTTCACGGAAAGAATGTGGCAGAAGTTACCGTCGCTGCCAAGCCAGCCATTTTTTCATGAGCTTGGCGACGATGGGCGTGAGTCGGGTCTGGTTGTAGAGGCCGGCCACGCGCTTGATGGCTTCGGATTGCGTGGGATAGGGATGAATGACGCCTCCGATTTTTCCAAGGCCCATTCCGGCGGCCATGGCGACGGAAATCTCGTTGATCATTTCCCCGGCGTGGGCAGCCACGATGGTGGCGCCAAGAATCTTGTCGGTTCCCTTTTTCACGGTCACTTTAACGAACCCCTCGGCTTCGCCCTCGGCGATGGCGCGGTCGTTCTCAGCCATCTCGAACTTGTAGGAGTCGGTTTCAACCCCCTGCTCTTTTGCCTCATGCGCATATATTCCCACGTGGGCAATCTCGGGATCGGTATAGGTACACCAAGGCATATTCAATGCGCTCAGTTTTTTCCTTCCGCCAAAGAGTGCGTTCTGGATCACGATCTGCGCGGCGGCATCGGCGGCGTGGGTAAACTTGTGCTGCATGCAGCAGTCGCCCGCGGCGAAGATGTTCGGGTTGGTGGTGCGCAGGTTGTCGTCGACCCGTATCCCCTTCCGGGTATCGAACTCCACCCCCGTGGTTTCGAGGCCAAGGTTTCCAACGTTTGGAACCCGCCCCATGCCGATCAGGATTTGGTCGCCCTCAACCGCGCTCTCCTTGCCGTCTTTCTCGACCCGTACCTGCTTTTTCCCGCCTTCGCTGGAAACCGATTGGACATTGGTTTCGAGCATCACCTCGATCCCGTCGCGCTTGAAGAAGTCGGCCAGCAGGGCGGAGGCCTCGGGGTCTTCGCGCGGCAGGAAATGCGCACGTTCGATAATGGTTACGCGGGAGCCAAGCCGGCGAAAGGCTTGCGCCAGCTCGCAACCAATCGGGCCGCCGCCGATCACGATCAAATGTTCGGGGCGTTCCGTCAGGCTGAAGATGGTTTCATTCGTCATGAAGCCCGTGGCTTCCAATCCCGGGATATCGGGATGCAATGCACGCGCACCGGTGGTGATGACGGCTTTCTTGAAGCGGATTTCCTGCCCGCCGACTTCCACGGTATTCGGCCCGGTAAACCTGGCTTCGCCAAGAAACATGTCCACGCCCTTGTCGGTGTAGCGCTGTGCCGAGTCGTTGGAGCTGATGTCGGCGCGGATGCGGCGCAGACGCTCCATCACTTTCGGAAAGTCGGCTGCCCCGACCTCGGAAGGCGACAGCCCAAACTTGGCGGCATTGCGCATTTCGGAAGCCAACCGGGCCGGACGGATCAGCGCCTTGGAAGGAACACATCCCACATTGAGGCAGTCGCCTCCCATCAGGCGCCGTTCGATCAGCGCCACCTTTCCGCCGAGCCCGGCCGTGCCGATGGCGGAGATCAGCCCGGCGGTTCCGGCACCGATCACCACGAGGTTGTAGGTGCCATCCGGCACCGGGTTTTTCCAGTTGTTGGGATGCACGTTATCCAGCAACCGCTGGTTGTGTTCATCGGCGGGCAACAGATCGAATTTCCAGGAATCAGTCATTGATTTTCTCCTTTATACATAGTAGTCGGCCGTCTTGATTTTTTCTTACACAAACTCGTTTTGGAAGTCATTCCCCCGAAGCATCGCTTCCCTCGCTGCGGTCGGGTAAGCGATCTCTACACCGGATGGCTCATTTCCACACCTCGGTGTAGCGAACGTTTACCTGAGCGTAGCGAGGGAAACGTTGCGCGGCGGAACCGCCTTTAGGCCAAGCGGGCCGCCAATGCCTTCTTTGCAATCTTGGTGACGTACACCGTTACAAGAACCGTGGCCAACAGTCCGAGCGTGTAGAGCGCCCATTCGCCGGGCGTTGTGGCCCGGTCGGTTTCGGCACCAAGGCTGGCGAGGTCGCCGGCGAGCGAGCCGAGATAGACATACATCACCGTGCCCGGCAACATGCCGATCCACGAGGCTAGCACATACTCCCGAAGCGAGACGCGCGTCAAACCGTAGGCATAGTTGAGCAGGTTAAAGGAAAAGATCGGCGAGAGTCGGGTCAAGCCGACGATCTTCCAGCCCTCGCCGGCCACGGCATCGTCGATAGCGCTAAAGCGGGCATTGCCTTCGATCTTCTTTGCAATCCAGCCGCGCGCCACGTAGCGCCCGACGAGAAAAGCGGCGGTCGCCCCGAGTGTCGAAGAAACGGAAACCAGTAGCGATCCTGCAACCACGCCATAAATGGCTCCAGCGCCCAGCGTTAGAATAGACCCCGGAACAAACAATACGCAGGCGAGGATATACAGTAGTGCATACACGCCCATTCCCGCCGAGCCCAAATCCTTAATCCATGCCAACGCATCGGCAAGGTGCTGTTGCAAGTTGAGGTATTTTCCGCCCAGCACCAGCACCGCCACAATGGCGGACAGAAGAAGCAAGGGTTTGATCCATTTTAGGGTTTTCATCTGTTTGCCTCCACCCCGTAGTCGGAGGAGACACAGATTCCTTACAAATTAATTCGGTCCTGCTCTGGGGTGCGCGATTCGTTCTGGAGTGCGGCGGGAACTGAAAGGCCACGCCGCTTTTGCATACGCACCGAGCTGCAGAAAAGCGGTGTCGCCCGGGTGAATCACTCTCTCCGTTCGTTATTTGCCCCGCAAATTATCATTCGCTTCGCGAAGTGGGCCCCCGCACTCCAGGATTTTATTTTCACTCTAGAATATTGTTTGTTTTTCTTCTTTTGTCTTAAGTCCTGCATCCATTAGCATCGCGACCCATGAACGATAACGTTCCATACTGGCCGCACGCACCCATGCACTGCCTGTCCGAGCAAGGGGTCTATATGGTAACCGCCGGGATCCACGGAAAACAACTTCTGCTAAACACTCCAGAAAAATTGACCCCTATTCGCGATATGCTCTTTAAATATGCGACACAGTTTGGATGGAAACTACAGGCTTGGGCGATCATGGGAAACCACTATCACTTTGTGGCCGTATCTCCTGAAAGCGCACAGTCCCTCGCTGGTTTCATCGCCAAGTTTCACGAATATAGCGCGAAGAAACTAAATCGAATCGACAACGCACCCGGCCGCAAGGTTTGGCACAACTATTGGGATTCCCACATCACGCACCAAACCTCCTACTTTGCGCGACTGCGCTATGTGCATCAAAACCCGGTTCACCACGGGCTGATAAACAACGCCACCAACTACCGTTGGTGTTCGCAAGCCTGGATGGAGCACAACTCGGAGCGCTCGTTCATAAACACACTCGCCCGCTTCAAGACCGATCGACTCAGCGTACCCGACGAATTTTGATGATCAACAAAATGTTTTGGAGTGCGGCGGGAAGCGAAGCGCCACGCCGCTTTTGCATGCGCACCGAGCTGCGGGAAAGCGGTGTCGCCCGTTGGTTGCCACCGCACTCCAGGATTTTATTTTCACTCCAGGATTTCAATTTCACCCCAACGCCACATCGAGAATCATCATGACGGAGAACCCGGCCATGGTGGCCATCGTGACCACATCGATGTTTTTATCGTCGCGCTGGGACTCGGGAATCAGCTCCTCGACCACCACGAAAATCATGGCGCCCGCCGCAAAGCAGAGCGCGTAGGGCAGGATATTCTGCATCTTCATAACGAATGCCGCGCCGATCACCCCGGCGATGGGCTCCACAATCCCGGATGCCTGCCCCATGAAAAAGCTTTTCCGCCTGGACATCCCCTCGCGCCGCAGCGGCATGGCCACCGCCGTGCCTTCCGGAAAGTTTTGGATCCCGATGCCGATCGCCAGGGCAATGGCTCCTCCCAATGTGGCGGAAGGCAACCCGGCAGCCACCGCACCAAAAGCCACGCCAACCGCTAGGCCCTCAGGGATGTTGTGGAGGGTAATCGCCAGCACCAGCAAGGTGCTACGCTGCCAAGAGGTCTTGATCCCTTCGCTATGATCCATCGCCAGACCCGGATGGAGGTGCGGCAGGAATCTATCGGTCACCCGCATGAATATTCCGCCGCCCATGAAGCCGATGACCGCCGTCAGCCACGGGGTATGCCCCAGCTCTCCGGCCATCTCGATGCCCGGCGCGAGCAAGGACCAAAAACTGGCCGCAATCATGACGCCCGCGGCAAAGCCCAGCATGCAATCCATCAGCTTGGGCTTTACGGCTCCGGAAAAAAAGACCAGCGACGCACCCGCCGCCGTCACGCCCCAGGTAAAGAGCGTTGCAATCAGTGCCTGCATCACCGGATTGAATTGAAGAAAAAAATCGCTCATATCCAGACTCCCAACGCCAAAGGTTCTTTCGGCCTGCGGAAAAAGATGACACGGAACACCCCCGCGCCAAAGAGATTTTAACGCTCATCTTCAAGGGAAAGAAACCGAAGCGGCAGGATGCCGCGTCTACGAATAAAACCGAATTGGTGTGTAGTCACTCGGCTCGCCCTTATTTTTCGTTCAACAACCAATCGTAGCGAAGATACTTGATTTTTAGTCCCTTCATGCTTTCACCGCTATGTTTTTCGACGAAAGCGGGGACGGAGGCAAAGTCGCTGCCGTACCACTTGAAGATTGCCGAGATCGAAGCGACCCCCTTTTGGCGGTCGATCACGAGACCGGCCGGCGTTGCGAGGTAGCGGCGCGATTGGTCGTCGAGCTGTTCGTCCAGCTCTTCGGCGGTGTAGGCCTCGCTGCGCAGGATCGGGCAACCCTTCGCGGCGCAAACAAGCGCCATGTGGACGCGCGGTTCCTTGTATCGTTTGCGGATGATGCCGTGCTCCAGCTCGTTGAGCGTGATGCGCTTGCCATGCAGCGTCACGACCTTCTGGTCCCAGGGACCTTTGAACCGGCGTTTAATTGCCTTGATGCTTTTAACCGGATAGTGATCCACGATCAACTGGAGGGTCGAGGCGTTGTAGAGATTGATCAAAAACGCGAGCTGCCGCTTTTCGCCCCACGATTTGAATTCGGATTCGGGGGTTTGGCCCGCTTGCGTCAGATAGTCCGCGAGCAGTTTGGGGTCGGCGACCAGCGTGCGATAATCCACGCGCCCCTCCACGACATGTTTTTTGAGAATCGGGTCGAGGCTCTGGGCCGATGCGGCGACGGCCATTCCAATTCCAACGAGTAGCCATGCAGTTCTTTTCATGATGCGCTCCTTTGCTCAACACCATGTAGTCGAACGAAGCGCGGAAACCTTACATCGATATGGGATCTTTCTGGAGTGCGGCGGGACGCTTGCTCTACATTATTTCCCGTCGGTCTTCAGCGCGTTCTTGATGCGCTGGCGCGCTTGTTCGGACAACGGTTCCGATGGCTCGTGGCGGGCGTATGTGCGCATGGCGGCCCTCAGCAGAAGCGTCTGTTTTTGGTAGGCGCGGCACATGGAGCACATCATGAGATGGAGCCGCACACCCATGCGCTGGCGGAACGGGAGTGGGTGCTCCAACGATTCCGATACCAGTTTTGACACCTCTTTGCACGTTAGCATGGTTCGCCTCCAAACCAGTTTTCGGTCAGGCAGCCGCGTAGCCGCATGCGCGCGCGGTAGAGCATGACCCACAGGTTAGTCGAGGTGATCTCCAGATCCTTACAGATTTCCTCCGAGCCCATATCTTCAAGTTCGCGCAGGACAAAAAGGCGATGCAACCGGTCGGGCAAGTGTTCCAGGCATTGAAGCAACACGGCCATGAATTCCTTCTGCTCAAGAATCTTGCCGGGATGCACCTGCCAATCCACCGGTTTGATGCGCCAATGGCCCTTGCGATCGAAGAATAGCTCTTCGGGCTCCACCATGTTTTCGATCTCTTCGGCCGATTGTTCACGGCTTTCCTTGCGGATGAGGTCGACGATCTTGTGCTTGAGGATGCCGATGAGCCAGGTGCGCGGCGACGATTTTCCGGTATAGCGATCCTGCGAGCGAAGCGCGGCGAGAAAGGTTTCCTGGACAACGTCTTCCGCCGAGGCAGGATTGCGCAGGCGGCTCAGGGCATAGCTGTACAATGCGTCCCCGTGCTCATCCACCCAGGTTTCAATTTCCGCACTCACTGGATCAGTTCCGTGTCGGGATAAAAAGCCTGCCAGGCAAACCAATACACCTTCACCACCGGAAGCTTTTTGCCCGTTGCTTTGTTTTTGGCCTCCACGAGTTGGCTTTCGGGATCGTAGGCGATCTCAATCTTTCCGTCGCTCAGGGTGCGTTTCTTGGAGAGGGAACGGACGGGATAGGCGCGGGCCTCGCCTTCCACCAGCAGACCGAAGACCCATTCCTTCTGGGCCAACTCCGTGCGGTGCGTGGGAACGGGAAACATGGTCTTCGGGCTTTTCTTGTAGCGGGCGTACGCTTCCCCCGAATAGTTGCGTCCAAAGCCCGTCTCCGTGGAGAGCACTTTGCCTTTGGGATATTTTTCCAACCACGCGCTCCATGCTAGCTGCTGGCTGGGAAGCCATTTGAATTTTGTTTTCACCAGCGGACCGGCCACGGCCGCCATCTCCATCTGCGACCAGAGCGATTCCGTCTGGCGGTCGTACATGAGCACGTCGCTTTGGAAAAGCAATCCTGAAACGCCAAAGTCCAGCGTCCGCTCTCCGACCTTGCGGTTAAACACCATGGCCGTGCCGCACAGCGGGCAGTAGGTGACGGCGATGGGCTGGCCCGCGATCTCATCATTAACGATTTCGTGAAAGACGAGAATGCGCAGCGGGTAGGCCCGGGTTTCTTCGCCGACCGTCACGCTGACCACCTCGTCGGCATCCTGCATATAGTCCACCGACCCGGGTGCGATAAATTTTGGATGGTCGATAGAGGGAATGCCGTCGCGTGGCGGACCGCCCGAGCGAATTTCATTCACCGGGATCACCGCATTCGACAGGTCGAACCCATTCATGCGACGACGAGTCGGCTTTGCCGTGGCGGCGGCAAGCAGTTCCTCCGGGGCAAGGCGTATTTTATAGTCCGGATTGGCGTGGGCAAACTTAATGTTTCCATCGCTACCCGTCATGAAGACGGCGGGAACGGGCAGGAGGTGGTGCGTTTCGCCGGAGGCGGCCTCGATGTCGATCTCGTACGACGCCAGCGTTTCCAGCATGGGGGCATCGACCTCGAACGCAATCCCGAAGGCCTTGGCCGCCGTCATGGAAGTGTCGGACAGCAGGGTGTAGGACAGCCCCCCTTTTTCGCGGCTCGCGGCCAGGTTTTTGGGGAGGTCGGGACTGATGGCGATAATGCGGTAGCCCAGCTTGCGCAGTTGCGGGTCAATGTCCTGAAGTTGCCCTAAATGGGCATTGCAGTATGGGCACCAGCCGCCGCGGTAGAAGATGATCACCACCGGCTGTTCCTTGGCCGCCGCGCGTAGATCAAAAGCCTTGCCTTCGGCGGTTTTCAATTCCGCGTTCGGGATCGGTTGCCCCACGGCCAACGGCTGGAGTTCCATGGCGGAGACCATTGTTGCGGTTGCGGCCAATCCCAGCAGTAATAATTTCCTCGCATGTTTCATCCCATCATTCTCCATGTTGTTAGCAGCCGCAGTCGATCCCCGCCGCCCGGATGGCTTCATCGGTCGGGGCGCAGTCGATCATTTTTCCAAAGTGGATGGTCTCGTCGCCAAAATAGTCGAAGTGTTCGGCAAAGCGGGTTTTCGCCAGCATATTGAAGCTGTTGCGGCAGACCCGATGTGCGCGGCCGGTTTCGAAATGGTGGCCGGCATCGAGCGCGAAGGCCTCGGGGGAGTGGCGCATGGTGCCTTTGTAGCGGACGGCCTGGCCATAGTCTTCGCAGGCGTCGTCGAGCTCCGGAAGCTTGAAGAGCCGGAAGGTGATGGCGTCGAACCGGATGTTGCCGACGAGTTCCTGCACATAGCTGTTTTCAATGGTGATGGGGTCGCGCGCCACCGCGGATCGTTGAATCCCTGCTGGCGCGCCAAGCGGATAAAGTCGCCTTCGTAGAGCGCACCGCTGAGGCATTCGCCATAGAGC
>DAOVNC010000354.1 GCA_030630445.1 Kiritimatiellales bacterium
GTCTGTGTACACTCCTTTACCTCCCGGTTTCGAAACGGTTAGGCAACCACGTTGCCCGATCCGCCCGAAAATCGGGAAGCTTTAGTTGGAGTGATACACTTTTCGGCCGCCCCGCCGCCCGCCGCACTTTTCAACCGGCGTTTACACGCTTGCGTCCAGAGCGGGATGAACGTTGACCGGATCCTGCTTCAATACCGCCCACTGATCGGTGTCGTTCAAATGAAACCAGACGGCCTTGGCATATCCCTCGGTCAGTTGGATCCATGCGGCATGTCCGGCGGTGGCCACAAACAGATCGCCGGGGGTAAGTTTCTGTTGGAAATCCTGGCTGATACCCCATGCCTCTCCCTCGATAACGAGATAGAGCAGATGATCGTCGGCATGGTCGGTGCCGGCTAGGTAGTCCTGATACAGCTCGTCAATGCCTGCATTGTCTATATCGCACGTAAAGAGTGGCGCAGAGGTCTGGCGCAGGTCTACCGTCCTTGTACGGCAGCGCACATCTCGCCGGGAAAAGACGACAGGAGCGGGATCCAACGGCTCCTTTTCCGGCAGATATAGATGAGTATGACGTATTTTTGCATGAGTCCCACGCATTGCTGAACCTCCGTTTTACAAGCTACTATCTCATCCGATGTCGATAAAGTAGGATAGTTTGACGTATTTAAAAAAGGGAGAAAAAAATGGAACGGCGTGATTATTTAAAGGTTACCGGAATGGGTGTGGCGGCAGCGGGAATGACCCGTGTATATGGAACACCCGCGATGACCGAAGCCGATGTGGCGGGAAAGTATGCCGCCCTGATCCCAGCGGACAAGGGCTTGAATCCGGCGTGGGTCAAGTCGTTAACCGCGCGCGGCACCCCCCGTTTCATCACGGAACGCAAGAGTCTCGATCATATCGGCATGCCGGTGGGCGGGTTGTTTGCCGGAACCCTCTATCTCGGCGGCGACGGTCGGCTATGGCTGTGGGACATCTTCAACAACGACAAAGAGGGGCTCCTCCAACGCAAGGTGGAGTACAAAGGAAAAAGCTATCGGGCGAGAGACGGAGCCAACTATATTTCACCTGTCCCCCGGATCTATCCGTTTGAACAAAACTTCGGCATCCGCATCGGCAACAAACTGCGCACGCTTGATGCGGACGGATTCGAAAAAGTTGCGTTTAGCGGCCAGTACCCGATCGGCAAGGTCGGCTACGAAGACGACGCCTCTCCGGTGAGTGTTGAGCTACTCGCCTATTCGCCATTCATTCCGCTCAATACGCCGGACTCGTCTTTGCCCGCCACGGTGATGTCTTTTACGGTGCGCAACACCGGATCGAAGAGGGTCGAAGCGGACATGGTCGGATGGATGGAAAATCCGATTTGCCTGAACAATGGCCAGCAGGAAACCGGCATCCGGGAAAACACGGTGGTCGGCAAGAAGCGGTTCACGGCCTTGAGTTGTACGGCGTCGGCAGCCTCGGCGGCGGAAAGCAAGCGGCCCGATGTGGTGTTCGAGGATTTTGAGAGGGAAACCTATGGCAACTGGGTGGCAACTGGAAGCGCATTTGGCAAAGGCCCCGTCCGCATGGCCGATGTGCCGGCCTACCAAGGCGACCTAGGGGCCGAAGGCAAACACGTGGTCAACTCCCACGCTTCGGCGCCAAACGGGAATATTGGCGAAAAGGACGGCGCAACCGGTACGCTGACGTCGCCGGCATTCAAGGTAGTGCGGCGGTTTGCAAATGTGCGGGTCGGCGGCGGAAACCACGACGGGCGCACCTGCGTCAATGTACGGGTTGGCGGCAAGGTGGTAGCGTCGGTGACAGGCGACAACTCGAATCAAATGAGCTGGAAATCCTTGGACCTATCCGCATTCGAGGGAGAAGAAGCCACGCTTCAAATGGTCGATAGCGAGTCGGGGGGATGGGGCAACATCGGGGTCGACCAAATTGTCTTCAGCGACACCCCAGCAACTAGCGGAAAGCTGGAGGAGCTGCCCGACTTTGGATCCATGACATTGACCCTGTTGCAGGGCGAGCAGGACAGCGTACTTGCCGCGGCAGATCGCCGCGATCCGTCCAGCCAGCATGCGTCGGGCGCACTGACCGACGAGCTTGTGGGTTCGGTGGGCCAACGCCTTGCCTTGGAACCGGGCGAAGAGAAGACGGTCGATTTTGTGATTACCTGGCATTTCCCGAACCTGTCGGTTGGCGGGATGAACAACGTGGGACGCGAATATGCCGCTCGCTTTAAAGACGCGCTGGATGTGGCACGGTATATCGCGAAAGATTTCGAGCGCCTGTCCGGCGACACCAAGCTGTGGCGCAACACCTGGTACGACTCGACCCTGCCCTATTGGTTTCTGGATCGCACAATGGCGAACACCTCCATCCTGGCCACCACGACGGCGTATCGATTCAAGAGCGGGCGCTTCTGGGCGTGGGAAGGAATCGGCTGTTGCCACGGAACCTGCACGCATGTCTGGCACTATGCCCAGGCACCGGCCCGGTTGTTCCCTGATGTGGAACGCCGCCAGCGAGAGGAGGTTGATTTCGGGATTGCGCTACACCCGGATGGCGGGATTGGAATGCGCGCGAATTTGACCGGCGCGAACCATCCGGCGGACGACGGCCAGTGCGGTCGCATTCTGGGGGCCTATCGCGAACATCAGATGTCGGAGGATGGCGAGTTCCTGAAACGGACCTGGCCAAACATTAAGCTGGCAATCCAGTTCATGATCAAACGCGATGCCCATCGCGACGGCATTCTTGAGGGCGCGCAGCACAATACACTCGATGCCGCGTGGTACGGGCGCATCCCCTTCCTAGCCTCGCTCTACCTTGCCACACTGCGTGCCGGCGAGGAAATGGCGACCGAAACGGGAGACACGGCGTTTGCGACAGAGTGCCGACGGATCGCGGACAAGGGAGCCACCACCATACTGGAGTTGTTTAACGGGGAATATTTCTTCCAGGAACTGGAACGAGACCACGCGGACAACGTAGCCACGGGCAGTGGTTGCTACATCGATCAGGTGTTTGGCCAGTTCTGGGCGCACCAGGTGGGGCTGGGCCATTTGTTCGACCCAGCAAAAAGCAAGTCGGCCCTGGCGTCCCTGTACCGCTACAACTTTGTCCCGAACATTGGTCGATTCCGGGACACCTTCCAGCGCGGGCGCTGGTATGCGACGGATGGCGACAAAGGCCTGATCATGTGTTCCTGGCCCAAAGGCGGCTTGAACGAAAAGTGGTACAAGGCCTGGCAGTTCGGATACTTCAACGAATGCATGACCGGGTTCGAATGGCAGGTCGCCGCGCACATGATTGCCGAAGGCCTGGTCCAAGAGGGGTTGGCCGTGGCGCGAGCCATTCACGACCGCTACGACGCCAGCCTGAGGAATCCCTACAACGAGATTGAATGCAGCGACCACTACTCGCGCTCCATGGCTTCGTATGGCGCATTCCTCGCGGCAACCGGCTACGAATCGCACGGGCCAAAGAACCACCTTGGCTTTGCCCCGGCGTTTGGCGGATCCACCTTTAAGTGCGCATTCACCGCAGCCGGAGGATGGGGAACGTTTTTCAAACCGTCGGAATCCAAGGCAGAAATTACGGTGAAGTGGGGCACGATAAAGCTGAAAACACTGGGATTGCGAGTGACCGCGACTGTGCCAACTCCAACGGCGACCCTGAACGGAAAGGAAGTTCCATGCCGGCTTAAAACCGTTGGTGAAAAAACGCAGGTGGTCTTTGAGAAAGCGATAATCATCAATGCAAATGAACGTTTGATTGTGAAAACATGAGGAGCCCTGGAATGAAATTCGCCAA
>DAOVNC010000190.1 GCA_030630445.1 Kiritimatiellales bacterium
AAGGTTCTTCGCGTTGCATCGAATTAAGCCACATGCTCCACCGCTTGTGCGGGTCCCCGTCAATTCCTTTGAGTTTTAATCTTGCGACCGTACTCCCCAGGCGGTGCACTTAATGCGTTAGCTCAGACACGGATGGGGGTAAATCCACCCACGTCTAGTGCACACCGTTTACGGCTAGGACTACAGGGGTATCTAATCCCTTTCGCTACCCTAGCTTTCGTCCATGAGCGTCAGTATCTGTCCAGAGAAGCGCCTTCGCCTCCGGTGTTCCACTTGATATCTACGCATTTCACCGCTACACCAAGTGTTCCCTTCTCCCCTCCAGTACTCTAGTCTTGCAGTTTCAAATGCAATTCCACGGTTAAGCCGTGGGCTTTCACATCTGACACACAAGACCGCCTGCGGACCCTTTACGCCCAGTAAATCCGAACAACGTTCGCCACCTCTGTATTACCGCGGCTGCTGGCACAGAGTTAGCCGTGACTTCCTCTGCAGGTACTATCAAATAGAACTCGTATTAAGAGCCCTATCCTTACTCCCTGCTGACAGGAGTTTACAACCCAAAGGCCGTCTTCCTCCACGCGGCGTCGCATGATCACACTTTCGTGCATTGTCAATGATTCTCGACTGCAGCCTCCCGTAGGAGTCTGGGCAGTGTCTCAGTCCCAGTGTGGCTGACCATCCTCTCAGACCAGCTACCCGTAAGCCTTGGTGAGCCATTACCTCACCAACAAGCTGATAGCATACGGGCTTATCTCAAAGTGACAGGATCCGAAGATTCCCCGCCTTTAAAGAGGTCACTATGCAGTGACCGATCACATTCGGTATTACTTATCGTTTCCGATAGCTATCCCGAGCTTTGAGGCAAATTACCCATATATTACTCACCCGTTCGCCGCTCTCATAACCAGCTTCTTTTCCGAAGAATTGAAAAAGGTTAATCTCGCTCGACTTGCATGCCTAATCCACGCCGCCAACGTTCGTTCTGAGCCAGGATCAAACTCTCCATAAAATAAATAAATGGGTTGATCCTATTTCTTTCGAATTTTAAAACTCGATTCGCTTTCGCGAACCGGAATGCTTTTAACAGTTTAAAAGCAATTGGCTTTAACAAACCGCACCACTTCTGATTCGAAGTAATGCTTCTTATATGAGTCATTCAGTTTTCAAAGAACAAAAATGCTTCAACTTTCGGACCGCAAATTCCAGCGGCTTTTCCGTTGAAGCGGCGGACAACCTATCAAACTCGCTGATGAAGTCAACCGCTTTTTTCAAAAAAAGTTTTCCAAGTCATTTGCCCGAATCTCGCCGCCGCTCGAAGCGCTCGGTCTGTTTCAAACAAGGCGGGTCATAGTAGCGATCCAATTCAATCGCGCAACCCTCAAGTTAAACTTTTTTTCAATGTATCAAAGATCGTTTTTGCTGCTCCGGAGAGCGGCGTCTTGCTCGGCCTGCACCGTGTGTTTCAACGACCGGCTTGTTTTGAACAAGGCGGGCTATAGTAGCGATCCATTTTGATCGCGCAACCCGAAAATCAAATTATTTTTAGTTGCCTAAAAAAGAACAAATTCATGGCCGCCCTTTCAGCGACTTGCTGTTGAACGATCGCCTCAAATGCGGCAGATCCGTTGTAACAGGACGGCGAATAGTACGCAGATTGATTATTCCCGCAACCGTTTTCTTCACTTATTTTCACCCAACCCCGCAAACCGCTAATAGAGTGTGTTTTGCAAAAGCATTTTACAAGGGGCTTGCACCATACCCAACTCCCGATCCTGCTCGGTTTCGTATGTGAACCCCATTATTTCCATGGGAAATCACCCTTCGTTTCACTCATGGTGTGGTTAACCTTCCTGTTGTGCGGCTTTCGCCCGTGCGCGGCGTACATCAACAAAACTCTTAATAAAGAAGCCCAGCGCAAACAGCGACGAAAGGATCATCGCCAAAACCCGCATGGTTGCCGTTCCATCATCGCGCCCGATTGCCGCCATCAGTGGTTTCGTCAAACCACCCAGAATCAGCAGCGTCAAAAGCACGGCAATATGGGCCGCGATTTTGTTCTCTTTTTTCACCCCCTTATAGAGGGAAAGAATCAGCATCCCGAAAACCACCGGAATCAATGCCGTTTTCGATGGCGTTTCCGACCCCAGATAGCCCCACAGTCCGAACCCAATCAAAACCACTGCATTCATAAAACTTGCCACATGCGCCTTCATATCCATTTTCTCCATTATACAATACCATTCCAGTCCTTAATTGCGGCACAGCATACAAACCTCCTCCGCTCCTAGGCAAGCGATATTCAAAGAATCCAATGGTGGCACCCAAGCCAAGCAAAGCAAAGCAACAAGGCTAAAGCCATCAGTTCCATTGACACAAACGTGATTTGGCATAGAATGCAACTATAGAGAAGGGGGGCGTAGAAATCATGGAACCTCAACTTACAAATATCGAAGAAGCAAGATTAGGCATGCACGGTCGCATTCTACGCTGTCCGCTCGGAGGGAACCCCGATGACTGCCCGCTTCATGAAGTTCGAACATGGCCGGTGGAAAAACGCGTGGCCTGGCTGGAATCAAAAACCGACCAAGAGGTTGTCGAGCTATACAACTGCCACACCAAGTGCCTAGAGCAAAAATTGGCCGCGCAATCCGATTAGGCACTCTGCCTGCGGAGTCGGGCGGAAATAAAAAAAGTGGCGGAGGAAGAGGGATTTGAACCCCCGGTACCTTGCGGCACACACGATTTCGAATCGCGCGCCTTCAACCACTCAGCCATTCCTCCTGAAATTAAATTATGTCGTGGTTTTTCAACCAACGATACCCTGATCGGGATTTGAAAAACTTCTCTCTTTTGAGTCCCTCTGTTTTGCTTGGCAACTCTTCAATATAGTGCTTCTTCCAGGGCCGCTTGCTCTTTGTACTCCGTACAGATCCGGCATTATGTGCTTCCAACCTTTTCCCGAAGTCGGCGCAAGAACCTTTGTAATAGGTTCCTGTTTTTTCGCTTCGTATGATGTACACAATGTAACCCATACACGATTTTCGCGTCACTCCGCTTTGCGGAGCAAGCGACGCGCCCAAGCCACTTGCCCTGTTTTACAGGGCGACGTGGTTCAACCACTCAGCCATTCCTCCTAAAGGGTTAGAGAAGGTAGGTGCTTAGCCGGAAACGGGCAAGCCCTTTTCTTCTGAAGATTCTGCGGGTGGGACAACGTCGGATAGCGTGGGCAACGCTTCTGCCGCGACCTCGGCCTCGTGCGTCTTCTGCCGCTTGAGGAATTCCTTGGCGAGGTTGCGATAGGCGGCAGCTCCGACGCAGTGGCGATCATATTCAGTAATCGGCTTTCCGTAGCTCGGTGCTTCGCTCAGGCGCACATTGCGCGGAATGAGCGTTTCGAAGACGCGGTCGCCAAAATGCTTCACGACTTCCTGCACAACCTGCTGCGAGAGGTTGGTGCTGACGTTGTACATGGTCATGAGGATGCCGCTGATGTGCAGGTTCGGGTTGCCGGCATCGCGGATCTGGTTGACGATGTCGACCATGACCCCGAGACCTTCGAGCGCGAGGTACTCGCATTGCAGCGGAATGATGACTTCGTCGGCAATGTTGAGCGCATTCATGAAAAGGATGCCGAGCGACGGCGGGCAGTCGAGCACGATAAAATCGTAGGCTCCGGATGCAACAACGGGATCCATCGCCTCCTTGAGGCGGTGCAGGTAGTCGTCGCGCCGGGCAATGGCAATCTCCGCGCCGGCGAGATCGAGTTCGGACGGAATGATGTCGAGGTTCTTGATCCCTGTTCCCTTGATCAGGCTGGCGGCGTCGGCCTCGCCCAGCAGTGCGGGGAAGATGCTCGCACCAAAGCCTTTTTCAAGCCCCAGCCCGCTGGTGGCGTTCGCCTGCGGGTCGAGGTCGACCAGCAGGATCTTCTTGCGTTTCTCCGCCAGACAGGCCGAAAAATTGATTGCGGTGGTGGTTTTCCCCACCCCGCCCTTCTGGTTTGCCAATGCAACAACTTTTGTATCCATGCGTCCACCTTGCTAATGAACGGCGAATGTACGTAAATCGACGTGAATGCTCAAATGGATAGTGCAGGAATCGGGAATTCACGGAATCGTTATAGAGATCCGGCGGCTGAATATTGGGATTAACCGCGATAGAACGCAAGGAACACAAAGATGCCTATCCTCCTGTTTTTTTGCGTTCTATGCGTTCCTTTGCGGTTAAAATCAAGTCCGCACATCCTCAACATTTAACTGCCGGAGCAATAGCTGATGATTCAGGGAAATTCCACGAGCGGTTCAATACCTGCAGGGTTTGGGGCGGGAGGGAAAGGTGCGCGTGCAGCTGTTGTCCGCATACCCGCCAAGCGGTATGCGCTTCAGGTTTTCCGGCAGCCAGAATGCGCCTACAAAGGGGAAATCAATAATTCCTTGTTGGAGGGCGCGGAGGTCCGACACGGGTTCCCGTTTTGTCAAAATGTCTCTTAACAGGAAGTTTGCGAAGGTTTTCAGCCGCTTCAAGCAACCATTTGCTGGGGGTTTTGTAGGCAACGACTTCCCCGCGTACATCCGTGATGATCACGAGATACCTCGCATATTCTTCTCCGCGCTCCATGACCAGCGGGCTTCCCACCTTCTCTGTCCAAGTATAGCGGATTATCTCGATCGTCTCGCCGCGAGCTATGTAGGTTCTCTTGTTTTCCGGGGTGAGTGTAAATTCACATTCCTGACGATCAAGCAGGATATAGTTGTCACCATCGACCTCGTCGCCCACCACAAAGTACTCTAGGTGCAGCGGATGGCTGTAATCGCCCGCGGATTTCTGACGGATCCTTACCGTGAAGTCATAATAGAATGACCTGGGATTGATTGTTTCCGCCCCCCTATATGCTACCGGATATCTTCTTTTATCGCTCGTCTTGGAAAACGACACGTCGAGATCTGGAGGAACTGCGAAACTAATAAATTCCTGGTCATCCTTGGATAATTGGTCGTGCGGAATTCTAACCACCTTTCCGCGAGCCGTTTTAAAGACCACGTCTTTGCCCATTCGCAAGCTAAACTCGGCATTGAATGTGCGCCCATCCACCATCGTCCAACCGCGAGTCTCCGCATAGGCGGAAACACACAACAGCAAACTTGCAATATAAAAAACAAGGCTTCTCATAATCGCTCCTCCGGCAACAAAACACGCCTCTGTTCAAAATCTCGCTTTAGCGAATTAATAATCATTGAACACAGGGCCATTAGTGAGGCAGACCTGATCTTCAATAAGAAAGATCTCGATGTCTTCTCTTTGGTCGCGCGAAAGTTCTTCCATTCTAAACATAGGGAGTATCGGTGCCCCTTCGCGATTTCGCTCATACTTTTCACCCTTCACTTCGACCACCAGCATTGCGGAAAAAATATCGCCTTGCATATCGCCAAACACCACATTCATATCCACCGGAACATTGGGCTCCAGCGTGATCCACTCTCCCACCGAAGCCACCCTGTTCCCAAGATGGTACTTCCCGGTGTCTGGATGCGACGATGTCCACGTAAAGGCCCCGGGCAGGGCGGAAAACCCATTGCGGGAGAGAAAAACCTCCTTGCCATCCACATTAACCGCCATAAACGCATTGCCAACCCCCCGGAAACGAAAAGTGATCGCTTCCTTGTGCACAATCTTCCCTTTGTAATGCAGGCAAAAGTGGTACGACTCCATTTCAGGAACTCCAAACATATCCATTGCCCGTTGCGCGTGAACGGGTGGAAACATGATATGGGTATTGTAGAGTTTTGTTGGAGAGCGATAGTAGCTGGCGAGAGATGACTTTTTCCACCCGCCAAGAATAAACTTGCGCAGTATAGCGCAATATCCCTCGTGATCTATCATCTTCAAGTTACCTGACCGAGTGCGTTTTAGGTCGTAGAGGGTGCCCTCCAAATCATTGCCGATCGAAGTCTTTTTTCCAAAGATGCCATCGTCGTCAAACACGGGCATATCGCCGAAGCCAACCACCTCGCCGCCGTCGCTCAGGCCCGCCCCAATGCCGCTCGACGCCAGATCCGGGAACTGGATCTCATGCAAGTCGAGTTTGGGGATCACGGCGGTAATCTTCGCGGTCGACTTGGGCTTGGTCGGCTTCTTCATCTTCACCTGCAGCTTTTTCAGCGGCATCTTCGGGACCTTGACCTTCGGGGGCGGCTCGAACTCGACTGGTGGCGGCGGGAGGATCGTGAAGATCACTAGCACCCCGGCCAGCAGAAAGAGTCCGGCGTGGAAAAGGATGCTCACCACCACTGCGCTGGGCATCCCCTTGACCAGTCTCTGTGTTTTTTTGAATAATCTTTTCATCTTCTTAAGATACCGGTCTGCATTGATTTGCTAATGCTCGGGATTTCACACCAGCGGCGGCGCAGGCGCGTCCACCACATCGGCCTCTGTTGTGCAGGGAGGACGCATCAAGGGGATATCGCCCTCCTCTTGCTGAGTGCGGCAGTAACCAGGGAAGAGGTCGCCGACAAAAGCACGACATCAACGAGCGGAAAGACCTGTAGACCAATCCCAATCCCTTCGCTATATCTCACTTGATTCACATGAATTCCCTGTTCGTTTTCTTTGCTGAAAACCCTAATATTATCCCGAAGTCGCGATATCGTCTATATGCTCCCGTCCGAAAATGAATACATGTTTTGTAACAGAAATGTTGGCACTTATTTAAACCCTAGGAGGCTCTGGGCCTTCGAGAAGACCCGGATGATATGGGGCGCTAACGATTCAGGGGAATTCTATGAGCGATTTAATACCTGCAGGGTTTGGGGCGGGTGGGAAAGGTGCGCGTGCAGGTATTGTCCATATACCCGCCCATCGGCATCTGCTTTAGGTTTTCAAGGTTTTCCAGCAGCCAACCATGGGTGGTCTGGGTGGCGACCACTTCGCCCCGGGTGTCGGT
>DAOVNC010000295.1 GCA_030630445.1 Kiritimatiellales bacterium
TACATGCGTACCGACTCGTTTAACATTGCCAAGACCGCGCTGGATGAATGCCGCGCGTTTGTGAGCACAAGCTATGGAGCGGAATACCTGCCCGAAAAACCAAACTTCTACAAAAGCAAAGGAGCGGCGCAGGAAGCCCACGAAGCCATCCGGCCGACCGACGTCGCCGTGCAGCCCGGCAACGAGGGCGTGAAGCTCGATATCGCCGAGCAAAAGCTCTACAAGTTGATTTGGCAACGGTTCGTTTCCAGCCAGATGGTGCCCGCCCGGATTGCCCGCCGCACGGTGGAGGTCGAAGCCGGATCGGAAAACACCTACCTGTTCCGCGCGACGGCCTCGGATATCGTTTTCCCCGGCTACATGAAAGCCAGCGGCATCGAAGCCGCCGCCGATAAACCAAAAAATGGTGACGGCGACGATACAGAGACCGACAAGCTTCCACCGCTGGCGCAGGGCGAAAACCTCGACGTGCTCGATTGGCTGACGGAGCAAAAGGAAACCAAGCCCATTGCCCGCTACACCGAGGCCTCGTTGATCCGGGCCTTGGAAGAAAACGGGGTGGGGCGTCCGAGTACGTACGCCGCGATCATGTCGAAGCTCGACGAGCGCGAATATGTGAGCAAGGAAAAGCGTTCGCTCATCCCGACCCCGCTCGGCATGGAGTTGGTCGAGCTCGTTCTCAAGACCGAGGAAAAGCTGAAGACCGATAACAAGGTTGATCTGTTTGAGGCCCGCTTTACCGCCGATATGGAAACCAAGCTCGACGAGGTCGAAGAAGGCAAGATCGAGTGGACGGCGATGATGCAGGAGTTCTATCCGTCGCTGCTCGAATGGATCGAACACGCCAAGGAAACCGCGGAACCTGCCTTTGTGGCGCAATGCTTCGGTGCTTTGGAAAATGTTGCGCAATGGAATGAACCCGTAAAATCGGGGCGGCGAACCTACGACGACCACAAGACCTTCGAGGATCTAAAGGAAAAGGTGGGCGAGGGCGAATTGCTCTCCAAGCGCCAGGGCGAAATGCTGCACAAGATGTGTTGCCGCTATATCAAGCAGATCCCCGAGGCATTGGCGAAGGAACTCGAACTCGTCGAGCCGGAGGCCGTGCGCCCCGATACGCCCCGCAAGTTGGAGCTGCTGGCCACCGTCAAGTACGAGGAGCCGCGCAGTGTTGGCAAGCGCACCTACGACGATGGTAAATTCTGCACCTCGCTCGGCGACCAGGTCAAAATGGGCAAGCGCCTGAGCGATCGCCAGGTGGCCTACCTCGATACGCTGCTCACCAAGTATTCCGACCAGATCGAAAACTTCGATGCCATCCGGGTCGAACTGAAGCTGGACGAAAAAAAAGAGGTCGAGGCCGATCCATCCACTGCGCCAATCATTGAAATGATGGCCTCCATCAACGAATGGGCGGAGCCCACCAAGCGCGGCAAGCGCGAGTTTAACGACAAGACCTTCTACGAATCACTTGCCTCCCAGTTCAAGGGGCGCGGCGCTCTCTCCGAGCGCCAGCTCGCGGCGCTGAAGAAAATGGGGGCCCGCTACGCCTCGCAGATCCCGAACTATGCAGAACTCCAGGAGCAATACAACCTTCCCGCCCCCCGCGCACCAAAACCGAAGAAGGAAGAAGAAACCGAAGCATAGAAAATGGATGCAAAACGCCATTTTGATCAGCATGCGGCAAGCTGGGATGAAAAACCCGAGCGGGTCGATTTGGCTGCCCGGATTTGCATGACCCTCTTGAAGCAGGTTGAATTGGATCCCGGAATGGAGGTGCTCGATTTTGGATGCGGCACGGGTTTGTCCTCCCTTCCGTGGGCGGGACAGGTCAAGTCGCTTACCGGACTCGATCCTTCTCCGGCCATGCTGGAGGTGTTTAAGGAAAAAGCGAATCAGCAAGGCTTGTCGAATGTCCAGACCCTGGAGGTTGCTCCGGATCATGGCGCGGCCATACCCGGGCAATATGACTTGGTGGTAAGCAGCATGGTCTTCCACCATATCGAAGATATCGGGGCGCTCCTTCAAAAACTCCATGGCGTGTTGAAACCGGCTGGCCGGCTGTATGTCGCCGACCTCGATCCAGACGATGGGCTCTTCCATTCAAGCCCCGAGGGGATTTTTCATAATGGGTTTGACCGCGAAGAGCTATGCCGAATGTGGGAGCAAGCCGGGTTTTGCGAGGTCAGCACCGCTTTGGCGGCAAAAGTCGTTAAACCAGTCGCCGACACAAATGAAGAGCGCTGTTTCAGCATCTTCCTAATGGTCGGCCACAAGGGTGTTTGATTTATGAACGACCCGTGCGTAGAGCATTTTGTCCAATATCTCGAAGGCGAGAAGAACGCCTCCGAGCACACGATCAGCAACTACCTGATCGACATCCGGCAGTATTGCGAGATCGTGTGGGGCGAGGATGCCCGGCCGCCGTACAAGTGGGGAGAGGCCGACCGCTTTTCGGCGCGCAAGTTTTTAGTATTTTTCCAGAAGCTCGAACTTGCGCCGACGACGACCGGGCGAAAGCTTTCCGCGCTGCGGTCGTTCTACAAGTTTCTCCTGCGGGAGGAATATGTGGAACTCAATCCGTTCAGTGGCTTGAACCTGCCGAAAAAGGGAAGCTATCTTCCGCAGATCCTATCGGTTTCCGAGGTCGGAAAACTGCTCGATGCCCCGGCGAAATACAACGAGCAGCAGCAAGTCACCAACCCCATGCAAAAGCTGTGGCGCGAATACATGGTGGCGCGCGACGCCGCCATTTTAGAGCTGCTCTATAGCACGGGCATGCGCATCAATGAATTGGTCAAGCTGCCGGAAGAGGGCATCGATATTCTTTCCGGTGTGGCGCGCGTCCGAGGCAAAGGCAAGAAAGAGCGGCTCTGCCCGCTTGGCTCCCCGGCGACCCGCACGCTCATGAAAAACTTGGAGCTGCGCGAAAACGTCTGGCTGCTCGAAGGCAAGCGCGACGCCCGCAGCCCGGTTTTCCTGAACAAGAATGGCGGGCCAATCGGCGCGCGGTCCATCGAACGAATGATGAAGAAATATGTGCTCTTTTGCGGCCTCAATGCCGAGTTGACCCCGCACAGCCTGCGGCACAGCTTTGCAACCCACCTGCTCGACGCCGGCGCCGACCTGCGCAGTGTCCAAGAGCTCCTCGGCCACGCCTCGCTCTCCACCACGCAGATCTACACCCATGTCTCCGTCGAGCGCCTCAAAGAGGTTTATCAACTTGCCCACCCAAGGGCTTGAGCGTAGATGCGTGCTTCCAGCCGCGTTGCATCCGGGCGGTCGTCTGCTTGGCGTGCGCAACGCGGCTGGAAGCACGCGTCTACTTTGCTTTTCCCAGAGCGTGAACTTCCCTCTTTTTACCGCTTGCCATTTAAACGCTGATTCGTACACTACGCACTTCTTTTGGTCAATCGGGGCGTGGCTCAGCCTGGTAGAGCGCTACGTTCGGGACGTAGAAGTCGCTGGTTCGAATCCAGTCGCCCCGACCACTTACGGCCTGGGCGGAAGTAGCAGGACTTAACGGTTTGCCGAAGGATGCTGATGGTCTGATACAGGAATTCCTGAAAAATTTTCCGCGCCACAGCGCATTTAAAAAGGAGCTGAGCCAGAGGTGTTAAATGAATCGGGGTGCATGAAGAAAGTTTGCGACAACCTCTCCCCATTTCGCCCGGTGTGATAAGTGGTACAGCGAACAGGATTCGAACCTGTTTTTCGATTTCAGAATCCTGAACGGTATCCTTTCGAGACGGCATTGCGAACTTAGCTTATCGTTAATCCCCACCCTAAAAGCCCTTCAAAAACAGAAGTGAAAGAATGGTACTCCTTGTCGGACGGCAATGCGAAAAGCGAAAGTATAGCATTATATGGACATGAGTAATACGTTGTGTCATAAGTAAATATAAAATATACGGCTTTGCTTTTAGGACTCCGACTGGGGTTGTAGGCGTCGCAAGTTCGTATTTCCGTATTTCGACCAGTCGGTATTCGTTTTCGCACCCCTCGGAAAGTTAAAGAATTGGAAAATCTACCGAACCGGAGCGTATTCAGCCACCCCAAAGCCGGATTTAGGAACTAGAAGGCCAGGTTCGCACCGCCATCCTGAAAGGAGGGGCTGAGTGGATGACTCGTTTCAAGAGCGAATCCAACTGCTTTTTGATCGAATTTTGCACGCGTAGTGCATTGGAATACTCTACCAATAGAATCGGGGCATTAGAGCCGGCGGCAGCGGAATCGGTGGCGGGGGCTGTCCTTGCAGCAGGTCTTTTCGGATCTGGCTAGGGGACTTTCCGAAGGCTTCCGAAAAGGTGCGTGAAAAATAGAGCTGGTCGGGGAAGCCGCAGCGTTCCGCTATTTCCTTGATAATTAAATTCGATCGGGCGAGCAGCGGGATGGCCAGCTGGAACTGCATCAACCGGCACACCTTCATCGGGGGGAATCCAAGCTCCTTGCTGAACATGCGACAGAGATGCTTGCTTGATACGTGTGCCACGGCGGCTAGTTCATCGAGCGCAAAAGGCTCGAAGTGCGGATTGTCCAACCGCTCTAGCATAAACCTGGCCGCGCGGCGAACCGGTTCTGATAGATTCCGATGAGTGGTGGCGCTAGCCGTATCTTCCATA
>DAOVNC010000470.1 GCA_030630445.1 Kiritimatiellales bacterium
CGTGGCGTCGGCTAATAGCTTGCTGGCGGGGTGAACCATTCGCTACGGTCATTATTTCCAATTAGAAATTATCACTCGCTTTGCGAGTGGATCGGGGATTGCTTTTCCGGCCTTCCTGTTCATTTCGGTTTTCTTCATGAAGCGCGCGGGGTAGGATCCTCGAATGAATCCACGATCCTTTTCCCACCCCCCTTTATCCGCCGAGCAGCTTTCTAATCTCGATAGCCTGGGCTAAGGGGAGGTGGCGGAGCGCGTATTTTCTTCTCCCTTTGATCGTTGCCGACGTTGCGCAGCAGCCTAGCCCGCCTGCGGTTCAACGGCAATCCCTTCCTTCCTGGGATCTTGGCGTCCTTTGAGTCTCCAAAAAGTTGGCCTATTCCGCCGGTTCGGGTTTGTCGTCGCCGATGCGGATGAGGGCGTAGACCGCCGCGCCACAGAAGCCGGCGAGCAGGGTGATGACGATCCAGATGCCGTTGCCCTTGTTTTTCCGGCGGACATCCTGGTAGACCCAGATGGCCATCAGGACATGGACAATGCCGAGCAGGAGCAACACGCCTCCCGCCTTCTCCTTTTTTGGAGACGTATGCGGGCGGTCGATCTGGCGGCGCATCATGTCGAGCTTCAGATGGCGCTCTTGGAGATCCGTCTCGCGCATCTCCTGGTCGAACTCGAATTCCGCGCGGGCTTGTTCGAGTTCGAGGCGTTCCATTTCCTGGTCGATGTCTATTTTATGTTCTTCGGCCATGGCCGGTGCGGCCAGCAGCATGGCGGCAATCAATCCAAGCACGGTGTTTTTCATTTTGTCCTCCTGCGGTTTGGGGCGGGGCGTCCCGCCGAATGCGGAAGGCATCATGCGCTTGACGCGCGCTCATGGCAACCGGTTTCCCGCGTTCAGGGGGTCAGACGCTTATTTCATCATTCGGCTAAATCTTTCATGTGCAGGCGCGGGGACGGAGCGCGTATTTGCCTCTACCTTGCATCGGAGCCGCCGATGCGCATCAGCCCTGCCCGACTACGGTTCAAAAGCAACGACTTCCTTCCTGGGATCTTGGCGTCCTTCTGTTGAAAAATTCGTGTTCCGTCTATGGACTCTGTTTTATCGACCGGCGGAAATGGGCTTTGTTCTTGACGGACTGTTCCATGCTTCCTATCAATACTTTAGTTCGTTCGATGATCGGGCGAATTGTATAACTCAGGGAGAACTCGTATGTCGTTTATTAAAAACCTTATGGCGAAGCTTCGCGGAGAAGATGCCCCCGCAACAGCCTCCGAGCCGGAACCCGCACCAACCCCCGCCCCGGTTCCTGAGCCGACCCCCGCCCCCGAACCAATCCCGGAGCCAGAGCCAGTACCCGAGCCCAAACCAATCCCGGAACCTGCGCCGGAACCAGTCCGTGAGCCAGAACCCGAACCGGAGCCCGAGTCTCCACCGCGCCTTGGCGGGGAATCAATCTAACGCGGCTGAAGCAGCAGGATGGGTAATAGCCCCGAAGAAGCACAAGAGGCGCAAAGTTCAACGGGTCAGAACGCTTATCGAAAGTCGAAAGGGTCGTCGAAAGGGTCGTCGAAAGGGTCGGTCCTCGGATTTAAGTATTGCCCTTCTCGGGGGTTAATAATCTGTTCAGTTTCTTTAGGACTGCATCCGGTTTCTTGAGCTGGCATTCCCAGACAGTCAATACGTACCAAAGGGTCAGAACGCTTTTTTCATCATTTGGCCCGTCATTTATTTGAATACCTTTTCTAGGAACTCCAGCGTTAGTTCCGGGCCGCGAGGGGTGAGTAGCCATGCGGTGACGGCAACATTCAGTACGCCGGTGAATTTATACACCCCCTGAAAGGCTGCTTTTCTGGATTTGTGGCGCAGGGTCTGTTGGGCGATGAGCGCGCCCGGCCAGCCTCCAAAAAGCGACATCGAATGCAGCGTCGCCTCGGATGTGCGCCAGCTACCGTTTTGAGCGGCGGATTTGTCGATGGCGTAGGTAATGAAGGTGATTGTGCTGGCGACGGTGTATAGGGCGATGATGAAGATTGGGACAAGCTGCATGATGAACGTCAGCGCAGCGAGGGCTGTAAAAAATAGGGCAACGAATATGATAGCCGCTATTCGCGCTTTTCTGTGTTGAGGGCTTGCTGATTGTTTTCCGACGTAGGCGACATCGACCGCACATGGTCGACCCTGTTTATCTTTTGAGGTTGAGTAGGATATCTGCTGATTCACCTGTGGCCGGCCTTGTCGTTTTCTGAACGCTTTTATGTGAACAAAGACTCGATCATCGCCCGATACAGGCGTGATGAACCCGAACCCTTTTTCATCGTTCCAAGAAGTGATCTTCCCTTGAAGTTGTAATCTCATGATTTCTTTATACTACCTGTTTATGTGATATGGAATCGAGATTCCATAGATCCGCCGGATAAATATGGGGAATTGGCCACACCGAATGCAGAGACCTCAAAGTGTAGAGGCCGCTTACCTGAAAGGAAGCGGTGTTTCGGAGGACCAGTCCCGCAGACAACTATTTTTTCGAGCGC
>DAOVNC010000051.1 GCA_030630445.1 Kiritimatiellales bacterium
CAGTTGATATCGACCCAGTCGAAGAGCCCCGTCTGCTCAACATACTTCGCGGCCTCGGCCAGAGCCTGCGGATCGCGCCCGAAGATGTGCCCGGCGATGGGAGCCTCACTCTTGGAGGTTTCTAATACCTGAAAGGTTTTTTCGGAGTCGCGGCGGATGCCCTCGGCGCTGGTGAGCTCGGAATAGACCGCGCCCGCGCCGTGCTCAAGACAGAGCGTGCGCATCGCGGCATCGGTGTAGCCCGCCATCGGCGCGAGCACCACGGGATACTCGATTTCCACCGTTCCGAATTTTAGGGGGGTCAATTGCATGGATTGACTGAATTTATAATGGGCATTTGGGGAACAAACCATTTTAATGGCTCTGAATTTTAAATGGAGTCGAACTATGCCCGGTTTTATTATTGTTGTGATCTGCATTGTGGGAGCCATTGTTTGGGGCCTTTATGCTGGCAAGAAGCGACGGGAGGAGATGGGCGCGCTGGCAGCGACGCTGAGTCTGCAATTTTCCGGCGAACGGGATTACCAGATAGCCGATCGCTACGCCTTCCTCGACAAGCTGCGGCAAGGGTCGAACCGCTACGCCTACAACATCATCACCGGCGACTATCAAGGCCATGGGGTTGCAGCGTTCGACTACCACTATGAAACCCATTCGACCGACTCGAAGGGGCGGCGGCAAACCCACCACCACCATTTTTCTTTCTTTATCCTGACGCTGGACAAGTATTTTCCCGAA
The DNA here is from genome assembly GCA_030630445.1 of Kiritimatiellales bacterium. GTDB lineage: Bacteria > Verrucomicrobiota > Kiritimatiellia > Kiritimatiellales > Pontiellaceae > Pontiella. Next base: position 739 of record DAOVNC010000051.1, read on the forward strand.
CTGACGATTGCGAAAGAAAGCTTCTTTTCCAAAATCGCGCAAGCGGTTGGGTTTGATGATATTGATTTTGAGTCGCACGAGTTTTCGAAAAAGTTCGTCGTGCGGTCGAAGGACAAGAAGTTTGCGTACGACTTCTGCAACGCGCAAATGATCGACTACCTGCTTGGCCACCCCGACATTAACATCGAGGTCGACCAAAACTCGCTCGCGCTCGGCTTCGGCTCCAAGCTAAAGGTCGAGCAGATCGAGCCGCACCTAAACCAACTCATCAAAATCCGCTCACTGATTCCAGACTATCTATTCAGCAAATAACTTTGACAGGATAACAGGATGAACTGGATGCAGGAGGAAAGAGAAGAAGGGTTTAAAATCCTGTCCATCCTGTTATCCTGTCTAAAATTTCCGAGGACATGAAATGAGCCTGATACTTGTTGCTGTGGTTGTGCTGCTACCGGTGGTGTTTGTGGTTGCGACGTACAACACGCTGGTGGCGCTGCGGAACCATATTTCCGAGGCGTGGAGCAATATCGATACGGAGCTGAAGCGGCGCTACGAACTGATCCCGAACCTGGTGGCGACGGTGAAGGGCTATGCCCAACACGAGCGCGAAACGCTGGAGCGGGTCGTCGAACTGCGCAAGCAGTGCATGGCCGACCACGGCAGCGTCAGCCATCAGGAAGGAACCGAAAAGCAACTCGTCGGCGCGATGCAGAAACTGTTGGCGGTGGCGGAGGCCTACCCCGATCTGAAGGCCGATAAAAACTACCTCGAACTGCAGAAGGAACTGGTCAACACCGAAGACCGCATCCAGGCGGCACGGCGTTTCTACAACGGCAACGTGCGAGACTATAAAAACAAGTGCGAGACGTTCCCCAGCAACCTTGTTGCAGGAATGTTCGGATTCAAGCCGCGCGATTTTTTCAACGTCGATCCCGCCGTGCACGAAGCGCCAGACCTGAAACTTGAAACTTGAAAATGGGAGTTCCGGCATGACCAGTCCACCGAAAGCCTACGAAAACATTCCGTTCCTAAACAGCGACCCTTGCCGCCCTGTACGGCTTCAACTTGAATATCTCCATCCCGAAACAACGATGGAGGAACAAGGGATCAAATCCACCATCGTGCTTTTTGGTAGTGCACGGATTCCTTCGCCCGAGATTGCAGCGGACTGTGCGAATGAAAAACTAGCAGGGCTTGTTCCCTATTACGAAGAGGCTCGCAAGCTGGCAGGCATCGTCAGCACCACCTGCCAAACCAACCATGAATGCGAATATGTGATCATTACCGGCGGGGGCGGAGGCATCATGGAGGCCGGCAACCGGGGAGCGGAGGAGATCGGCTGCAAATCGATCTCGCTCAACATCACCCTGCCGCACGAGCAGGAGCCCAACCCCTACGTCACCCCGGAGCTTACCTTCGAGTTCCGCTATTTCCATATGCGCAAAATGCACTTTCTGTCGCGCGCCAAGGCGGTCTGCATCTTTCCCGGCGGCTTCGGCACGTTCGACGAACTCTTCGAGGCGCTCACCCTGATTCAAACCGGAAAGATCGACCCGATGCCGGTGATCCTCTTCGGCAGCGAGCACTGGAAACGGCTTGTCGACTGGGACTACCTTGCGGAGTGCGGGCTCATCAGCCCAAAGGATCTCGACCTGCTGACCTTCTGCGACACCGCCGAAGACGCATGGAAGGCGATCACCAATTATTATGCATAGGTTGTGAAGTGGAACTTCTCCCTACTTCACGAACATGCGCAGCACCCGGTTGAGCGGGGCGATTCCCAGCGCCTGGAAGTCCGCCACATCGGCTTTCCGCACCAGCCGCAACAGGCGCACAAGCAGCAGGAAGACCAACAGGTAGGCCGCCCCGATGGCGAACAGCAGCCCGAGGTTGATCCAATCGGGCGCGAAGCGTTCGAATATCCGGAGTTTCCCGGCCAGCCCATGGAAGGCTGCGCCTTCGAACGCCAGCACGGCAACCAGTCGAAGAACGAAGCCCCCCGGGAAGTAGATACCGCCGAGGATGCGGCGAACCACCATGAGCCGCGGAACGATGGTGAGGAGGAATGTACCCAGCACGGCGCATACCCCACCCCAGCCCCCCCAGCGCAGATGCACGATCAAGAGCCAGTCGAGGAACAGGTTCACGGCAATCTGAAGACCCATCATCGGCAGCATGTTGTGCACCTTTTCCTTCGCCTTAAGCGCCATGGAAAGAGGCATGGAGAATAGGGGCAAAACCAAGACAATGCAAAAGGCCGAGGCGAATTCACCGGCCTGGTCCATCGCGCCTTTGTAGATGATGTGATAGGCCGCCGGAGCAAAAAACGCCCCCAGTATGGCAAGGGGCAGGGAAACCATGGCCAATAGTTTATAGAACGAAACGATCAGTCGTCCGAGGCAGTTTTCGTCCTTCACGTAGGCCTCGGCGAATGCGGCGGTAAAGAGCGACAGCAGGGCCAGCGGAATGAAGGTGACAATAGTGAACGGCAGGGTATAGCCCAAGTCGTACATCCCCGCCACGGTCATCCCGCCGACCGCTGCAAGGAAGAACACCTCGGAATACTTGAACATGGCCATGCGGAGGATCGCGCTCAACATGGCCGTACCCGAAAACTTCAGCGCACGGCGCTTGCCGATCCCGTACGGCAGCGTTCGCCACGACAGCCCGCGCACATGGCGGACAAGCAGTGCCGCACCCAGCGTGTAGACCATGCCAATGGAGAACATCTGCACCAAGAACACCGTGGAAACCTCGGGATTGGCGGCCAGCCAAACCGCGAGCACCACGAGCCACACCCCGCCTTGGCTGATGGAAAGCAGGGCCACGGTGCGCGTCTTGAAAACGGAGGTAAAAACCGTCGCGACAAACTCCTTGAACAACAATAGGCCCACCAGTCCGCACGCAAGCATCAGGTAAAAACGGAAATGCACAACGTGCTCCGCGTTGAACAGATGCTGCAACGGCTCCGCCAGGTTAAACAGCACCACCGTGACCACGCACGTGGCCATTAGCTGCAACACGGCGGATTTCCAAAGCAGGTGGATCAACCCGCGGCGGTTGCGATGGCTGGCCAGTTCGGGAATGTAGCGCATCAGCGCCGAACCCAGGCCTAGGCCGCAAACCACCAGCAGGTAGGCGGCGATGTTGCTCATCAGACTGAACACACCAAACTTTTCGGCGCCTAGCCCGTTGACGGTGAGTACGCTTATGCCGAAATAGACAAAGAAAAGAACCAGCTTCCCGAGCACCATCCACGGAACCCCGCTGACGGCCTCGCGCGAAAAGAACCCCCCTCCCCCCTTGTGCAGCTCATGGTTGTGGGATGGGTCGGTCATGGTTTGGGAGTGCTGGCCTATCGCCCGCGAGCGCGCTCGATGCGGCGGACCATCGATGGATGGCTATGCATCAGGAATTCGACCCACGCCGCCGGTTCCTTGTTGGAGAGGTTTTGGTCGGCCAGCTTCTCGAAAGCCGAAACCAGCGCATCCGACGAACCCATCTTTTCGATGGCGTAGGCATCGGCGGCAAACTCGCGGCGGCGGGAGTGCATGTTGGCAAACGGCATCGAAACGAGCGAAAAGACGAACAGGCTGAAAATAAACAGCGGCGCGGTTCCAATGTCGTAGATATTCGCAAACCCCAGCACCCCGGAAAGCTGGGTGAGGCAGAGGTGGGAAATATAAAACCCGATGAGCGCGAGTATGGACCCGGTGAACATCAGGCGCACAATATCGCGGTTTTTATAGTGGCCCACCTCGTGTGCCAGGATGGCTAGGATTTCCTCCTGCGAGTAGCCGGAAAGCAGCGTATCGCCCAGGATGATCCGCCGGGTGCGGCCGATGCCGGTAAACGCGGCGTTGGCCGTGTTGGTCTTGGCTTCCAACCCCCATTTGAAAACGCCGACCACCTTGATGCCCGCCTCCTCCATCATCGCACGCACCGCCTGGGTGAGGTCGCCCTCTTCGAGGGGTTCGAACTTGTGGAACAACGGCATGATCACCACCGGCATGAGCGTCGAAAGCACGATGCCGAACAGGATGTAGAAAAGCGTGGCAAACAACCACCACCAGTTCGGCATCCAGCGCAACAGGGCGTAGATCACCGAGAAGAGGACGGTAGCCAACGCGAGGTCGATCAGCAACGACTTGACGAAATCGGAAAACCATTCGCCGAAGGTTTCGTTCGAAAGTTCATAGTGGTGTTCCAGCACGTGGCCACTGTAGTAGGAAAGCGGGAACATGCAGGCCGTAAACCCAAAAACGGCGATAGCCGTATAAGCCGCGTTCGTCACATACCAAAGGCTCTCGCCAAAGTGCGCAACCAAGCCATCGGCCAAGGCGGCGGAGGCGCCTGTGAACTGGAACACCGCCAGCAAGCCAGCCACCAGCAGGATCTGGACGACGAACAATCGGTTGTGGATGGCGTCGTATTCCTTCGCCAAGACCTCGCGTTCAGTTGCCTTGGAATCGTCCATGGCTTAAAGCTCGCTTGAGTAGCCCACCAGCGTCAGCAGGCGGTCCAACTCGTCGTTGTCGTGAAAATCGATTTCGAGCGACCCCTTCACCTTGCGGCCATTGGTCAGTGTCCTTGACGGCGTGACGCGCACGCTGGTGCCGAAATACTGGTGAAGCTCGTCGGAAAGGGTATGCAGGTAGTCGCCCGGCAGATCCGGTTTTTCCGCGCGCGGCTTCTTCGGAGGCTGGCTGAGCTTCTTGACGATTTTTTCCAGCGCCCGGACGGATAGCCCCTCCTTGATGCTGCGCTTGGCGAGCAGCTCCTTTTCCTTGTCGCTATCCAGCGCCAGCAGCACCTTGGCATGGCCGACAGAGAGCAATCCCTCGGCCACATGCTTGCGGATGCGATCGGACAGTTCCAGCAACCGCAGCGCATTGGCGACCGACGCGCGGGCCTTGCCCACCTGCTTGGCCACCTGCTCCTGCGTGAGGTTGAATTTTTTCTGGAGCACCGCATAGCCCTCCGCCTCTTCGATGGGGTTGAGGTCTTCGCGTTGCAGGTTTTCGATCAGCGCAATTTCCAGCGCTTTTTCGTCGCTGGCTTCGACGACGATGATTGGAACCTTTTTCAGCAACGCGGCCTGCGCGGCGCGCAGGCGGCGCTCCCCGGCAATCAGCTCGAACTTGCTGCCGACCTCGCGGACGAGCAGCGGTTGGAGCACGCCGTGCACCTTAACGGAATCCACCAGTTCGGAGAGGGCTTCCGCATCGAAAGTATTGCGTGGCTGCCATGGGCTGGCCACCACCTTGCTGACGGGCACATTGCGCACGCCCGCTTCCGGCGCGGATGCCGCAACCTTCTTCGTTGTGGCCTTCTTTTTGGCCGTTGTTCCGTCCTTGATCAGCGCGTCCAGCCCGCGCCCCAAACCGATATGTTTTCCAGCCATGGTTGCTCCTCTTCCCTAAAATTCCAAAGGCCCGCATTTTCCATCCAAACCAGGGAAATTAAAAGGTTAAACTTTGCTGTCGGCAAAAGTTAATCAAGAAGCGCGGATATCCGATCCGCGCTTTTGAGCAATACCACGATAACCGCGCGTAGAACCTCGCAACAGACTTGCGAGTTAGCGGGACATTGATCTACTCCTTTACCTGATAGACGCGGACATAGTCGATTTCATAGCGGGATGGAAATTCTGTGGCCGAGGGATCGCCACCAGCTTTCCCGCCGATGGCCAGGTTGACGAGGATGTAGTGGGGTTGGTGAAACGGGTTTTTGATGGAGTGGCCTTCGGGATTGAAGGTGTCCACCAGCTTGGTTTCGTTAAACAGCCGATCGTCTACGTAGAGCTTGATGCTCTCTTCATCCCAATCCATGCGCCAGATGTGAAACTGGTCGGCCCAGTCTTTTGGGAAACTTGAAACCGGCGTTTTGACGCTATCCCATTTCGGTGTAAATCGTTCTTGGGTGGCGCAGGCCACGTTGGCCAACAGCTTGCCTTGGTAGTATTCCATAATATCGATTTCGCCGTTTCCGGGCCATTCGCCTTCGACACCCAGCGTCCAGAAGGCGGGCCACAGGCCGGGACGCACATCGATTTTGGCACGCATTTCAAAGCGACCGTATTTCCAGCTATGCAGTCCCTTCGTCTTCAGGCTGGCCGAAGTGTATTCGGCAAACTTCCCCTTGTTTCTCCAATGGTTGGAACCTGGCTTGTGGTTGGCGTTCGGCACGCGCTCGCGTCGACCCTCGATCACGAGCATGCCGTTGGTGCAGGTTGCGTTGTCGGGTTGGTACCACTGGAGTTCGTTGTTGCGGACAAATCCGTGCTCGTAGATCCAGTTTCCGGGATTAGGAACCCCATCGATATTGAATTCGTCCGACCAAACGAGCTTGTAGTTGCATTCAAGTGCATGAGACGCCGGAGCCAGCAGCGCGGCGCAGAGGATGGGGCGTATGGCATTTTTTAGGTTCATGCTAGTCATTATAGCGTTATAGCGGCACTTGGCGCAATGCATGGAGAGCCAACTATTGCTCCGATATACCGATGCGCCCGAAAAGCGAAGCAGGATCGCCGGGGACGGTGTGGCGGAGGGTTTGCGGGCCGTTGGTCGGTAGCGGGCCAACGGACTCGCCAAAGTTCCAGGCATTGGAAAGTGTTTCACTGGTTTCCAATATGTAGGTGCGATTGGAGATACCATCGAATTCGACTTCGATGGTTCCGAAGCCCACCTCGGTCAGGACGGTTTGGAAGTAGGAGGCGGGGTTGGTGGCGCTGGTTCCGGCAAGGTATTCAACCAGATCGGAACTGCGGTCGCCGTCGAAGTTGTCGTTGCCCCCGCGGCTGGTGGTCAGATTGCCGAATTGAGCTATTTCCCAGTCGTCGGAAAGTTTATCGCCATCGGTATCGGCCGTAGCCCCCGCGCGCAGCACGACGTTGGTCGGGGAGTATTCAAGTCGCCAATGCTGTCCGGGCGGCGGCGGGGGCAGGCTGGTGGAATGGAAGGTTCCCGCGATCGCGTCCGCCGCAATGAGAATGGCATGGGTGCTGGTTCCCGGATTCACTGCAAGCATTCCCCCCAGCGTTGCGGTTCCGTCGACCAGGATCGTGTCGTCGAGATCCATTTCGAACGTGGCGGCGTCCACGACCTGGAGTTGCGCGGTTTGGAGGCTGTTGGCAATCCGGAGGGTTCCGCCTTGGATGGAGGTGGCCCCTCCATAGGTATTGATACCTGTCAGCGCGAGGGTGGCGGTTCCGGTCTTGGTGATGGAGCACGGTTCCGTATAGGCGGAAATGTTCCCGTTGATCACATAGCCCAGTGTGCTGTTCCCCGTGATTTCAAGATCGTTGTAGAGAATCAGGTCGGTATCGATATTGAAGATGAAGCTCGAGGCGGAGGTCGTGTAGCTGCCTAGGTTGATTGCCGGGGCATTGCCGTTCAGGTCGTTCACGAACAGGAGCGGGTTACCGGCGAGGGTTCCCGTGAGATCAACCGTTCCGTCGAACGAGCCGGCAAACTTGAGTTCGTTGAGCATGAAGGTGAGTTCGGATATGCGCGTCAGGTCATTGTTGGCGACATAGCTGTATTGGTCCTTGGGCTGGAATTCGATGGAGAGGTTGGCGTAGGCGTCCGCCGTCATCATCGTGATCTCGGTTCCGGTGGCGGCGTTTTTCCACCCATTGGAATCCGACCAGTCCATGCTGGTTCCAACGCCCTGCCGAAAGCGGAAAGCGTCGAAGCGGTTGGCCGGGTTGGAGGTGCTGTGGCGCGGCTTGTCCAACTGGGTTTCCCACGCGGTAAATTTTTCGAGCAGATCCTGGCGGATTGCGGGCTCGATGGCGGATTTATCGACCCATTCGCCCTTGCCATTGTCCTGAAGAAGGGAGAGCCGGATGCCGTCGGAGCCGGAATGGACCAGTTTCCACGAACCTTCCCGGATCGCCCAGTTGGAGCCCATCCGCCAAGGGAGAAGGCCATGCGGAGCATTGGTGTTTTGGCCGGTCAGGTAAGGCACCAGGTTCACGCCGTCGGTCTGCTTGTTCACGGTTCCGCCCGCCGCCTCGACAAAGGTGGGATAGATGTCGTAGGTGGTGACGGGATTGGTGTAGACGCCGGAGCAGTATTGCCCGGGGTTGTCCGGGTTGGGCAGGCGCACAATGAACGGCACGCGGAGGCCGCCTTCGTAGGAACTCGACTTGCCGCCTCGTAGCGGGGTGTTGCGGTGGGCGGCGTCCGCGTCGATGGGACCGCCATTGTCGTTCGTAAAGAAGACGATGGTGTTGGTGGCGATGGAGTGGGCGTCGAGGCAGTCGAGGATATAGCCGACGGCGCGATCCATGGCGTGGGTCAAGGCGGCGGAATTCTTGCCATCGGCCGTCAGGCTGGCTCCGGAAAACAAGGCCAGATCCGAGGCTTTTGCAAGGTCGTGCGGGCCGTGCGGACTGGTGAACGGGACATAGAGGAAGAAGGGTTCCGCATCGTCGGCATGGGTATCGATGAATTCGCACGCGGCATCGCCGAAGGCGTCGGTGAGGTGTCGCCCCAGCATGGGGTCGGGCGCGATGGAGTTGAACGATGGCAGGGTGTTCCACATCAGGTGGGTGTCGTTGATGTCGCGAATCTTTTTTTCGTTGTCGGTCTCGATCCCGAAGTAGGGGCGCGAGCCGCTCCATAGCCCGAAGAAATAGTCCACGCCACGGTTGATCGGCCGCTTGGCCGCTTCGCGGCCGATGTGCCATTTTCCAACGACGCCAACGGTGTAGCCCAGCTCGCCCATCCGTTCCGTGAGGATTTTTTCGGTGAGCGGCATGCCGTCGTTGAAGACATTGTCGTTGGAAATGTTGTATTCATAGCCAAAGCGTTGCTGGTTCCGGCCGGAGAGCAGTCCGGCGCGCGATGGGCTGCAAACGGGAGCGGCCACATAGGCTTGGGTGCAGACTCTGCCTTCCAGCGCCAGCTGGTCGAGATTGGGCGTAAGAAATTCGGTGATCGCGCCCGAAAGCGCATTTTGTAAACCAAAGTCGGCATAGCCTGCGTCGTCGGAAAACAAGAAAATGACATTCGGGCGCGAAGCCGCCGGGGTACCATGTGCCAAAGCCGATAGTAGAAGGGTGCATAGGACCTTTTTCATATTCATATGATTCCTTTGCGGCCAATTTATCCTTTCTGACGGAATAAAAATGTCAGACAGGGGGTTGCAGGCGCAACATAGGGCAGATATACAGGATTCTACCATGCCGGAAACCGAAGAGTTTATTCGCCAGTTTACGCGCCATGAGCGCCAGATCCGCTATTACATTGCGAGCCTGGTGGCCAACAAGAGCGATGTGGACGATATCATGCAGGAGGCCTCTTCCCTGCTTTGGAAGAAGTTTGACCTGTATGACCCGTCGCGTCCCTTCCTGCCATGGGCAATGCGGTTCGCCTACAACGCGGTGCGCACCTACCGCCAGAAGCTCGGCACGCGGCAGAAGTATTTCAGTGATAAATTGATCGAGTCGCTGGTGGCGGCCCACGAAAAGGAAATGGATCGCCTGGAGCAGGAACGCAGGCTGCTGCCGATGGCATTGAAAAACTTGAGCGAAAAAGAACGCCTGTTGATCGAACACCGCTACAGCAACGGCGGAACGATACAGGATCTGGCGGCGAAACTCGGTGAAAAGCCCGACACGCTCTATAAGCGGCTTCAGCGCATCCGCGAAAAACTGATGGCCAATATCCAGCTCGAAATGGAACCAATCTAGATGAAAAACAAACAGAAAGAACTGTTCCGCCTGATGTCTGCGCGGCACGACGGAATACTGGACGAGGAAAAACATGCGCGGCTGGCCGATCTACTCGAAGGCGACAAGGACGCGCAACGCTACTATCTTGAGTTGGGTTCCATGTTCCATGAGCTGGAGGAAACCTTCCACGGCCATTGCGCGGATACGGTGGTGCAGGAGTTTCCGGCAAGACGCGCGAAAGTTGTTCCAATGGTTGGATGGGCAACGGCAATTGCCGCTTCGTTGGTTGCCGCATTCCTGCTGGTTCCAAGATCTGGAAACGAGCGTTCGGAGCTACTGGTGGATACGGAATCCACGATTCTCATGAACGATGAATGCAGCTTTATTGCACGCGTTATCGCTTCCGACGGGCTGGAGTGGAGTGAATCAAACACCGTGGAAATACGCGATGGCCAGCTTAAACCCGGCCTGCTTGATCTAAAAAAAGGTAGCCTGGATGTAATATTCGATAATGGCGTCCGGTTTGCCTTCATCGCCCCGGTTTCAATGGATATGTCCTCGCTACAGCGACTGTCGATTCGAGCCGGAAAGTTTGTGATGGATGTGCCCGGTCTGGCGGATGGTTTGGTGGTCACCACTCCGGATGCCGTGCTCAAGACCCATACCGTCCGCGCGCACGTCAGTTGCGGAAAGGGGGAACCGACCTTGGTCAACGTGGAAAAAGGTGCAATGAACCTGTACACCGAAAATCAGGGAGGGCGGGAAATCCGCAAGAATATTGTCGGCAAGGAATCGGTCGAAATTGCCCGTGGCACGAAGGATCCCATCGTTGAAACCCGACGGGTGATCGAACCGCGCATCGATCTCTCGCTCCCTCCGGAACTCGAAAACCTTCAATACGTGCACTACCGCTTCGACGAACAACGCGGAAACAAGGTCAAGAACCACGGAACGATCAAAGGGGGCCATGGATATTTGCAGGGACTCGCGGACAATCCCGAATATCCCGCGCCACGCCGGGTGGCCGGACGCTTCAGGCGTGCGCTGGAATTTACCGGCCATGGCGAAGGAATGATCGCCGACATCAAGGAGTTCGGCGTCGACGAACCCGGCAGCGTGGCTTTCTGGATCAAGATGGATCCGGATACGGTTCCGGGAGAATATGAAAACATCTTTACGTGGCACATGTATAGGTTTCCAAAAAAAGCGTGGCATGACCATGACGCAACGGATCTGGCCTGTCGCATCCGCATCAACGATTCCAGCTCGGAAGGGGTGGTCGGCGCGGTACGGATCGAGTTCCGCGATAAATGGATCTGCGGCACCACGGATCTGCGGGATGGCCGCTGGCACCATGTGACGGCCGTATTCCACCGAGGCTATCCGGGGACGGTGGTCAGGCATTATATCGATGGTCAGCTCGCCCGCTCCAGCGCCCGCGGAAAAACCTGGTTCCCTCGGGAACGCTATGCCGACATCGGCGGCGGTTCCATCGCCGTGGGGCGGTTGTATTGGCCCAAGCGCCCGAAAACGTTGTCATGGAATGATTCCTGCGGACTACGCGGAATGGTCGACGAACTCTACGTATTCAATCAGGCCGTCCTTCCCTCGCACGCTTCAAGTCTTCGGATGAAAAACACACCGAACCAGGTGTTGGATGTCGTGTTCACGCCATGGGCACGGCAGTCGATTGCGATGCTGCCGATTGCGCTCCCCCGCAGAGCCGACTGATTTTCTTCTTTTTTTGTCAGATCTGCCTTGGCGATCACAAACCATGTTGAAACCCGCAGGCATGGGTTTTCGAGGTTGGCATAAAAAAAGGAGAGGGATGAAAAAATCAAATCACATCGGTCTATTCACCGCAGCATTCGTGCTGCTCGCCGTTTCGGTGCAGTCCGCAACATTGTTCTACGATGATTTTGCATCATGGTTGGTGGGCGATGCGGATGGCAAGGTTGTTCCGGCAAATGGGACGTTATCGGATGTCACCGCAAATCCCGGGGTTTGGTATAAGAATGATTGGGGTAGTTTCTTTGCCCTCACCACCGCCACGGGTATCGCCAACCAGGCTCCACAAGATTCCACGGCGGGTGCAGCCTTGCGTGTGGGATACAATTTCCACAATACCAACTACACCCGAACCGTAACCATTGATACGGGGGTGACCTACGATATGAATACCAACTACACCTTCAGTCTCCGTGCAAAAGTATATTCCAATGATGGCTCGGTTCCAGACGGGTCGGAACACGGGCAGATTCAGATAAGCTCTGGCTATTGGAATGTTACCAATATGGTATGGGTCAAGGGCGGCGATTTCGTCAATCTGGCGGCCACGGCCTGGCAAACCAACTCCGTGGTCTCCAACGGTGCCCGGATCTCGCCGAATGCCTATGGAAAGTCGATCATCCTCCGCCTGACCCGCAAGGCCAACAATTCCACCAACTTCTTTACTTGGGTGGATTGGGTACAGATTGATGGCGTAAACCCCTATGTGGACTGGGCGACGGGCGAAGGTCTTTCCAGCATGGATCGCACGGCCGACGAGGATGGCGACGGCGTCGACAACTTTACCGAGTGGTCGAACGGCGGAAATCCGAATGATCCGGGCGACACGGGGATTGCCGGGCCGGGCTTTATTGTGGATGGAACCAACCGCTTTGCCTTTGTAACCCCGCGGCAAGCAGACTATTGGCCCAACGGGGTGGATTATTATCTGGAGATGAACAACGAAGGCCTGATCAATGGTAGTTGGATCAATGCCGATTCGTGGAGTACGGGGGTCAATGCAAAAGGGTTCAATGCCGATTTCGATGCGGTCACGAATTTGGTCGGGAATGTGGAGAGCAACGACATGCAGTTCCTCCGCCTTCGGTTCACCCACCCCGACTATAATCCGTAACCTTGGTGTAGTGAACGCAACATCCCTATCGAGGGAAAG
>DAOVNC010000446.1 GCA_030630445.1 Kiritimatiellales bacterium
GATACGAAGGGCGCTGTACCGCAGGCGGCTCGCCTGCCCCTCCATGAGCGGCGCGACATGATGGCGGAGCACTTGCAGCGGCTGGTGAAGCTGAACGAGCTAAAGCAGAAGGGTTCAGGCCGACCGCATAAGTATTTGCCGGAAGAGGCGGCGTGCATACAATTCCGCACCCATATCCCGTATTATGTGCGCGGCATGTTCGATAAAAAGCAATTGCTGATGAAGCTTGCGCAGTTGATGAGCGTGGATGCGATCATGGACGAGGTGGATCTGCTTTTTGGCAAAAACAAATAGGGGTTAATTTCTGCATAAAGGGTTGCCATATTCCGAAGCGTGGGTTAAATCTCTTAGTCAGAGAAGGTTGAGGTATGAAAAAGCCGAAGAGACAGGGTGGGTTTACATTGGTTGAGGTGAGCGTCGTTGTTGCCGTAATTGGGCTGCTTTCGGCGGTGGCCGTTCCTTCGTTTTCCGCTGCCCGACGACGCAGCCTTGAAAATATAAAAACCTCGAATGTGCGACTGTTGAACAATGCCGTTGAAATGTGGGCCATGGATCACATGGTGGGAGATGATTCGCTGATCGGCTTTGGTATTACCAATTATATTAAGGGTGGTATTCAGCAGATGAACGTTGGGTCGTTCGCTGTGAACATAACCAATATAACAGAAAAAAGTGTTGGTTACGCTTTCGTGAAATCAGATCTTTACTAGTCCAAAGGTTTCAACCCAAATTTTTCATAGGCCCGTTTGGTGGCGATGCGTCCCTGCGCGGTGCGTTGGAGATAGCCTTCCTGGATGAGGTAGGGTTCGTAGACTTCTTCGATGGTGTCGGCTTCTTCGCCGACGGAGACCGACATGGAGTTGAGCCCGACGGGGCCGCCGCCAAATTTCTCGATGATGCACGAGAGGATCCGCTTATCCATCTCCTCCAGACCGTCGTCGTCGATGTCGAGCAGGCTGAGGGCTTGGTCGGCGAGCTCGCGGGTGATGATGTTGTCGGCCTTGACCTGGGCATAGTCGCGGGCGCGGCGCAGCAGGTTGTTGGCGATGCGCGGGGTGCCGCGCGAGCGCGATGCAATTTCCATGGCACCCTCGTCTTCGATTTCCACGTTCAGGATTTTCGCCGAGCGTTTGATGATAATCTTGAGGGTGGTGGCGTCGTAGTAGTCGAGGCGGTTGACGAGGCCGAAGCGCGAGCGCATCGGGGCGGAGAGCATCCCGGCGCGGGTCGTTGCGCCGATGAGTGTGAAGGGCTGGATATTGAGGCGCACGGAGCGGGCGTTGGGGCCTTGGTCGATGACGATGTCTATAACGAAGTCCTCCATGGCGGAGTAGAGGTATTCCTCGACGGAGCGTTGCATGCGGTGGATTTCGTCGATGAACAGCACGTCGCCGCGTTCGAGGCTGGTGAGCAGTCCGGCGAGGTCGCCGGGCTTGTCGATGACGGGGCCGGAAGTGCATTTAATGTTCGTGTCCATCGCGTCGGCGAGGATGTAGGAGAGCGTGGTTTTCCCGAGGCCGGGCGGTCCCGAGAGTAAAACGTGGTCGAGCACGTCGTTGCGTTCGCGGGCCGCCTGCACGAATAGCTCCAGCCGCTCGCGGATCTTGTCCTGTCCCACAAAGTCGACGAAGCGCGAGGGCCGCAGCTTTTGCTCGAATTCCTTGTCCGGTGTAATGATTTCGTTGTTCATGGTGGGGCAATATCTCTAGTTTGCGGCAAGTTCAAGGGCGTCGTGCACCCATGCGTTGAGGCTTTTATGTTCCATTTTCGCGTGCATGGCTACGGCTTTGTGCAGTTCGGGTTCGACTCGAACCATGAACTTTCCCGAATAGGGCTTTTCCGGGGATTCGTTGCGTTCTTCGCAAAACTCGAGATAGTCATCCAAAGAGTCCTGAAAGGCTTTGCGGAGTTGTTTCACGGTTTCGCCTTGAAAGGTGACCACATCTCGAAGATTGATGATTTCGCCATGAAAGATGTTGGCTTCGTCGTCAAACTCGACTTTACCGATATATCCTCTGTACTCCATCATGATACTACCTCTGCTTCCTTTAAGAATCTCCGCATCGATTTAACTGCGCCTTTATCCGTCACCCGCTTGGGGTGGGGTCTGTGAAACACAGCACGGGTGTCGTTTAGGAAGATACGCACCCGAGAACCCCGTCCCTCGGAGATCTCTCCGCCTAAGGCAACGATGAGTGCTTCTATATCCTTCCAAGGAATGTCGGAACGCTCTGGCTTCTCGATGATCCACTCGAGGGTTCTTTTGTGTTTCCGATTCATTGATTTGATAAATGGTACTACTTAATGATATCAGCACAAGTGTTTTTTGCGTATTTCTTTCTATTTCGTAAGTGCCAGCCGGATGAGGTCTTCGACGGTGGTTTCGGGGGTGATTTTGAGGGCGACGGATTTGATCATTTTCTGGGCGTCGTCGAGCTTGTAGCCGAGGGCACCGAGGGCGAGGGCGGCGTCGCGCAGGCGGTGGTCGCCGAGCTCGCCTTCGCCGCCGGCGAGGGCGTCGAGCTGCTCGCCTTTGGTGAATTTATCGCGGAGTTCGACGATGATGCGCTCGGCGGTCTTTTTCCCAATGCCTGAAATGGAGGAGATGCGCTTGACGTCGCCGTTGATGAGCGCGGTCTTGAGCTCGCGCACGGGCAGGCCGGAAAGGGCGCTGATGGCGAGTTTGGGGCCGACGCCGCTGATGGTGAGCAGGCGGGTGAACATTTCGCGCTCTTCGTCGGTGAAGAAGCCAAAGAGTTTTTGGGAGGCGTCGGTGATATGGTGATAGATGAGGATGCGGCAGGAGTCGCCTTCGGGGGGGAGGCGGTCATA
>DAOVNC010000024.1 GCA_030630445.1 Kiritimatiellales bacterium
GGGCAGCGGATTCGTCATCACATGGGACTCGTTCAGCGAGCGCTGGTACCAAGTGAACTGGGCCCCGTCGTTGACGAATGCCTTTACGAACTTGGCCGACCTCATCGAATTTCCGCAAAACAGCTACACCGATTCCGTCCACCACGTCGATGGTCAAGGTTTCTACAGGATTGATGTGCGGTTGAAATAATCCAGTTGTTCTCTTCCCAACCACCCGCCCGCAAAGCACAGGGCAAGCGGGGAGGCTTGCCCTTGCATGTGGTGTGCAGGTTGCGTTAGCGGGGGAGCTCGGTCGGTAGTGCTGGCGTGGGAACCCAGTCGCCCTTGTCATTCTTCCTGAAGATGATGACCAGCTTCCCCGCCTTGCCATCCCTGTGGTAGTCCAGTTGGAAGGCGATGGGCCGGGAGTAGCCTGCCTGTGTATTCTTGCTCCGGGTATCTGTTATGCGACAACCCGGATACTGCCGCTCAAAGATGCGAATTGCTCGATGGGTGTCGGGACGGATCTTGAGCAGAATGGCCTCGGCGGCGGGATCGTCGAATTTCTGGAGGGCGATGTAGAATGCAGAGAGGGTTAGGTGCTCCCCTTTGTCAACTTGTCGCGAAAGCGCCTCTGTTAATGGGAGCACCGCCCGTTGGTCTCCAACGGTTCCCAGAACGTTCGCGCAGACATTCGCAACTCGCTGGTCGCTGGCGTCGAGGGCCGCGATAAGCGGGAATACCGCAAGATCTCCAGCGGTAACAAGGTGCTTCCTTGAGATTCTCCAGTCTCCTTCTTCGTATATCGTTTGGGAGTCCGCGCCGAAGAGGTCGATTTTGAAGAGTTCGATGTTCTCTGATTTTGCCGCTTCGCGGATCTGGTCGATGAGCAGGGGGATGTATTCGCGGGAGACTTGGAATTTGCTCGTGGCCACCGTGCGCAGGGAACTCTCTTTCGACTGAAGGCCGGTCGCGTCATGGTTGTTGAGCTTGAAATAGGGATTAAGCGCGGTGGCTGCACCCCACAGGTCGATTCGCCAGGAAGGGGCTCCCGCCCAAGTGGTACGTTCGTTGAACCACTGCTTGCCGGCGGGGCCGGCATGTGCCTCTGCGGCATTGATGGCTTGCAGGAGACATGGTTCCCCGATGGTTTCCAAGGCGCGGAAGGCATGCTCGCGAAGGTTGGACGAATCGTGGGCGACGGCTTCGAGCAGGGCTTCGACCGCATCGTTGCCCATGTCGGCCAGTTGGCTCACGGTTGCCGCATCGATGGCTTTGTTTTCGCCTGGTGCCTGGGCGAGCAGATACCAAACGAGGTCGTTCCCGGCAGTTGGAACCGTGGCGGAATCCTTCAGGACGGCCACGGCGCCGAGGCGGGCCTGTGCGTTTTTATTGCGCAGGGCAGCGAGCGCGTAGGTCTCGGCCGGTTCGCCGATAGCCACAAGCGAGTCGATGGAAAATTGGCGGATTTTATTGTTTATGTCACCTAGCGCATTTGCGAGTTCTGCAGTTGCCTCCTGCCCTCCAATGTTTCTAAACGACTTCACGCATGCGAGGCGAAGCGAAGAGGAATGGGATTGCATCTTGGCAGCAAGCGGCTTGATGGATTCTTCGTCGCCAATCAGACCGAGCGAGGTGGCGGCGGCGGTGGCGATCTCGTTGTCGGGGCTATTCAGGGTTATAATCAGAGGCTGGAGTGCGCGGATGGACTTGAGCGTGCCGAGACCGTTGATGGCGGAGAGGCAAACCTTGCTATGCTCGAGGTATATTGCGGTGACCAAATGTTTTTCAGCCGATTCGTTGCCGATGGCGACGAGGGATTCGATCGCGGTGATAGCCAGTTGCGGGTCAGACTCGGCGAGCAGTGCAGCGAGTGGTTCGACCGCCGGTTCGGCCTTCAACTCGCCAAGCGCCTTGGCCGCCGCAAAGCGAATTTCCCGATCCTCTTCGCCGAGTGCGCAGACCAGCTTTCCAATTTTTCCTTGGGACTTCCATTTTGCAACATCTTCGATGGTTCGCTCGCAACCCTTCAATCCCACCAATCCCAGTATGCATACGATGACGAGCATATGATAAATGACGATGGTTTTTTTCTTCATGGTCGGTCCCCTTGTTTCGTTGATGTTTCTCCACCCCGTTTTTAAGCGGCGTTTCACATTGCATAAAAGAGATAATCCAATATCGCCGCACCTTTCAAGAATATTGGATGAATTTTCGGAAAAGGGGTTCTTCAATCTTTCATGAAAGCGCCTTGGTTCATGGAAGCACCGCCCGCGTGCCTTCTGTTTCCCGGAGGAGTTTCGCACAGGAATCTGCGATCTTTTTGGAACGGGAACCGGTGGCCGCAATAAGAGGGAAGTTGGCGGCATCCCCGGCGGCAACAAGCCGCTGCTCGGCGATTTCCCGGAAGTCGATGGTTGTTTTCGTGTGCCGGACGGAGCTACCGAAGAGGGAGACGGGCTCGGATTCTTCCGCGGCGTCGCCTGAGTCAACGCCTAGGGGGGCGAGCAGCGGGATGAGCAGCGGGATGTATTCGCGGGGAACCTCGGATCGGGTCGCGGTCAACACTTGAATGGCGTGCTCTTCCGGCGGCAGTCCCTTCGTTTTAATGCTGGGTAGCTTGAACTCGGGGTTGAGCGCGGTGGCCGCGGCCCACAGATCGAGCCGCCAGGAAGGGGCCCCCTCCCAGGAGGCCCGTTCGCTGAACCACCGCTTGCCGGCGGGGCTGGCACGTGTTTCGACGGCTTTGATTGCTTGTGCAACACAGGGCTTCCCGATGGCTTCCAAGGCGCGGAAGGCGTGTTCGCGAAGACCGACCGATTCATGGGCAACGGCTTTGAGCAGGATCCCGACCGCCTTGTCACCCATTTCCGCCAGTTGCAAAACGATTGAGGCGTCGATCTCTTTTGTTTGGGGTGGTATTTGGGCGATCAGGTAGAAAATGCGTTGTTTTCCGCCCGCTGGAACCGCGTCGATGCCCTTCAGGATGGTAGCGGCGCTTTGGCGCGCCTGCGCGTTTTTCCCGTGCAGGGCGTCGAGGGCATAGGGTGCTGCGAATTTTCCGCTGGCAATGAGCGTGTCGATTGCCGTTTTACGAATGTCGCTATTGGTGTCGCCTATCAAAACCGCGAGTGCCGTTGCCGCTTCCTGCCCGCCAATGCTTCCGAGCGATTCCACGCTGGCGAGGCGAAGCAAATAGGAAGGGGAGTCTATCTTGGCGGCGAGTGGCTTGATGGATTTTTCGTCGCCAATCAGGCCAAGGGCAACTGCTGCGGCGGTGGCAACCCGGCTGTCATCGGCATTCAAAGCCTTGGCCAAGGGATCGATTGCACGGGTGGATTTGAGTGCGCCAAGGCCGTCGATGGCGGTGGTGCGCGCCCAGCTGTCTGCGAGTTCGAGTGCGCCGATCAAGTGGGTTTCAGCTGGTTCGGTGCCGATGGAAGCAAGGGCTTGGATGGCCGCGACAACCCACTGCGAATCAGGGTTGGTGAGCAGTGCCGCCAGCGGCTCTACCGCCTGTTCGGCCTCCAGATCGCCAAGTGCCTGGGCGGCCGTGATGCTCTTTCTCCGGTCGGCGTCGCCGAGTGCGGCGATCAGTTTCTCGATATTGCCTTCAGCCTTCCACTCCGCAATGCCTTTTTTGACCGGTCGCTCGCACCCCGCCAGCCCCAGCATGAAGAGGATGGCGAGCAGGTAGTAGATCGGGGAGGGTTTTCCTTGTTTCATTTGTGTTTCTTCCTTCGGGTCATTGCGGAGTTCAATTCGGGCCAGACTATATTTGCTGAATGAGCAACACGTGCCTTAGCGGGATGTAGGTATAGGTTTTTCCGGTTTTCAGGACGATCCATTCGGCATCGTATTTCTTGAGGGTTCCGTGGATGGACGTGCGTGCCCCGTTGTAGCTATCCGTGGTCGGAGGAACCGGGAGGTCGCTGGTGGTTCCGAGCGACGCTCTGTCGAACTGGACGACGCATTGCTCTCCGACCAGCTTTTTCAGCAGATCCGACCGTTCCTGTTTTTGCAGCGGGCCGCAGCCCGCCAGCAGTCCGGCGGCAATCAAGACAATGAATATGGATGGCTTCATGGGAACTCCTTTTTCAACGGATTGATAGCAAAAGTTTATTTGTATGCGTTTTAGGAAGAGGGATCAAGAAAATCGGCGAGCAGGCCGCGCAGGGTCTGTTCGGCAGTGTCCACTTCGCGTTCGTGGCCGGGATCGGCGGAAATGCGAATTTGAACCCGACCTTTGCCTGGATAGAATCCGAGAGCCACCCTTGCGGGTTGGAATCCGGCGCTTTCGAGAAGGGTTGCGATATCGGATTCGCCGATGCCCGCCGTGCGGACGATCCGGAGCAACTTGGGGCGGGCATCGGGAAACCTCTCCCTGAGCCACGGGATGATTTCCTCGTTCAGGATGGCATTGAATTCGCCGGGCGGACCCGGCAGGACAAACAGGGTCTTTTCACCAGCCAACTCGATGCGCTGGCCGGGCGCGGCACCGACGGAGTTGGGCAGGACGGTTGCATTTTCCAATACCAGCGCCTGACGCTCGGCGGCGGGCGTCATGGCGCGGCCGCGGGCGGCATAGCGCTTGGCTATGGTGGCGACGGTTGCGCCATCGAGCACAATCTCTTGCCCCAGCATTGTGGCAAGGGCGTCGCGGGTGATGTCGTCGACGGTGGGGCCGAGGCCGCCGCTGGCGAATACGAGGCGGGTGCGGCCCAGCGCTTCCCCGACGGCGCTCCCGATGGTTGGGATATCGTCGGGAATGGTGGTGTCGCGCACGAGCTGAAGGCCGATGGCGGCGAGCGCCGTTCCAAGATCCTTCGCATGCGTATTCAGGGTTTGCCCGCTGAGCAGTTCGTTGCCAATGGAAATGAGTTCTGCTTGATTCATGTCCTGTCCTTCCAACTTTGAACCACTAATCTTCACTAATTCACACTAATGCATTCGTGAGTTTTATACTTCAGCCTTTGGCAGGGTGTCTTTTAATTTATTAAGTGCTAATGTGGCACTCTGGATTAATGGAGCAGATCCAAGACGTTCCGCCAGATCAAGCCCTTTCGTGTACATTTGCTCTGCACCATCCAGATCATTGCGGTCGTGAAGCACGTAACCGAGGTGTCTGTAGTCGTCGGACAGTTCTTCTGAGCGTCTTAGCTTCTCATTGATTGCGAGCGCCTTTCGATACATCTGCTCTGCACCATCCAGATCGCCGCAGTCGTGAAGCACGTGCCCTAGACTGGTATAGTTACCTGCCATGGCCATTGTTTTTCCTAGTTTCTCATTGATCTCGATGGCTTTACGATACATTTTTTCGGCATCATCAAGGATCCCCTTTGCATAAAGTACGTTGCCGATATTTCCGTAGTCGCTGGCTATGCCCGTTTCCCGTCCCAGCGTCCTCTCGATCTCGAGCGACTTTCTATACATCTGCTCTGCACTATCTAGATCGCCGCAGTCTTCAAGCACCATACCGAGGTTCCCGTAGGCAGTGGCCAATTCCTCTATCATTTCCAGCTTTTCTGTAATCTTGATCACCTTGCGAAACACCTTCTCTGCGCCGTTTAGATCGCCTCGGTCGTGAAGTACAATACCGAGGTTTCCATAGTCGCAGGCTGTGCCTGCTGTGTGTCCTCGCTTCTCATCAATCATGAGTGCCTTTCTATACGCCTGTTCTGCACCATCCAGATCGCCCTGAGAGTGAAGCACGTTGCCGAGATTACCGTAGCCATAGGCCATCCCTCCTAGCTGCCCCAACTGTGCATTGATGTCGAGTGCCTTCCGATGCATTTGCTCGGCACCGGCGAGGTCACCTCGAGTTTGAAGCACGATCCCGATGTATGTATTGGCAGCGGCTATCGATAAAGGGTCACTCTGGGCAGTTGAAATATTGATCACCTTTTCGAACATTACTTGTGCCTGATCCAATCGACCGATACGTATAAGGAACCTTCCAAATTCCATAATGGGCCATGGATCTGATTGCCCAATCGACAATTTCGAGAACTCAACTTCTGCTTTGGTGAGATGTCCTTTATCTGCCGCCGCCCAAGCTTTTTCTAGTGCTTTCTGGATAGGTTTTGGCAGGTATTTCTTACCTTCTTTTGAGGAGAGGATTGCAGTTGTTGGATCGACTGCGGGGGAAGGAGATGGGGTTGTTTCGTGTGAGATCTCGCCAGTTTCATGACTCCGCAGCCAGGAAGCCAAATGTTTTCTGATTTTTATTTTGAGACTATCTACTGTCTCGAAGTCGCTGAAGTAGTGGCTCTTATTTTTCTCCAAATCTTCTCTGAAAGCGATGACTTGCTGGAGTTGTTCTCCTGGATCGCTAAGATGTACTGGATCTACTGACTTGAACATGAGAAGAAGTTGCTGCATGGGGTACTCGCTGGAATTGTAGCAGTTCATTGCTACGTAATATTCCTCTTGTGTGGCCGAAGAGTATTCTTTCTGTAAGGCATCAGGACAAGAGCCCCAACGATTCCAAAGCAGCATAACGAAGAAATCCGCAACTTTAATATCCGCATTAATGAAGCTCTGAGGTCGACCGACTCCAGTAAGCGTATCTTCCCAGCCAACTGCCTCGAAGATAACGCCCCGATGTTTTGCATCGCTTTCATTGTATTCATTAATCACATCGCGGAATGCCGTGCGCTCATTTTCGAGTCCGCCCGGTGAAGCGATGAAGACTCTGAGACGTGTTAGTGTATCCATCAATTTCCTCCACAGTTGCTTAAAATGCTCTGATCTTCACTAATGATTCTTTTGTTTGGTAAATTAGTGTGGATTAGTGGTTCGAAAAATCATGCATAAAAAAGAAAAAATTATAGTGGGGCTGGATATCTCCGGGCGGCTGGATGTTTTTCTGGCGGGGGCGGTGCCGGAGGTGTCGCGCTCGCACTGGAAGGGGCTCGTCCAGAATGGGCGGGTGGCGGTGAATGGAAAAACCATTACCATCAAGCAGGCAGCGGCTATCTTGGATTGTCATCCGCTTACGGTGTGCCGGCATGCGCAGCGCGGGAACTTGGATCAGATAAAATTAAGTCCTCGGTGTGTCCGCTATGATCTCGAGCAGGTCGAGAGACTTGCAGCGGAAGGCATCCAAACCGATGCCGGAGTGTGAACGCGTATTTAAATGATGTGTGAGTGGAAGCTGAGATGGGGTCACAAATTACGAAACAATCCCAAGTATAACCAGAGACTGATTTGACATTCTTATATGAAATTGATCTACTTCCTCTTACGAAGGTTGAATGACCATGCGCAGTGTCGGGAAACTTTATAGAAAGTGTTGTTCTGGGGCTGATAGCGCTGTTATGCGTCATCAGACCGAGGGCTCTGTGCTTAAAATTTAATATGGGGACAATATCATGAAAACGATTCTTCTGGCCACCACGCTCTCTCTCCTTCTTTGCCCTGTGCTCCATGCGCAGAAGTATGCCAAGGGGGAAATCCTCAAGGAGATCCGGTGCGAGGATGACAGGAAATTCTCCTACGTGCTATACCTGCCCAGCGGATACAACGCCGACCGAAAGGAAGGATGGCCAGTGCTTTTCGCCATGTCGCCTAGCGGGGGGAATGCGGGCGCCCTAAAACGCTACGTTCTCGGCGCCGAAAAAAATAACTGGATTCTCGCCATGTCCATCCAATCGAAGAACGGCATGGAAGGCAAACGCGCCATCAAGGCCATGGTGGAGGATGTGTTTGACCGCTTCCACGCCGATGAAAAGCGTTGCTATGCGACCGGCTTCTCTGGCGGGGCGAGGGAAGCCTTCTTGCTGGCAAGCGCTATGAAGCGCAACATTATCGGGATCATCCCTTGCGGAGCGGGCGGTGAACCGAGCGGTAGCCGGTTGCTGGCCTACGGCCTTTGCGGATCTTCCTGTTTCAACCGGTGGGACATGGCCATCACCTTCGACAAGATCCGCACCAAGAACGGCCGACTCCGTTTCTTTCCGGGTGGGCATAGCTGGGCGGGGAAGGAGCTGTGTTTCGACGCCATCACCTGGCTCAACGGGCAATACCTCGCCAAGAATGGAACCCCGGCGGAAATCAATGCCTATTCAAAAATGCTCCTCGGCGAAATTAAGCGAAAACTAGAAAATGATCCCTACTTTGCCTATGAACACGCCTCCCTGCTGGCGGGCATCAAAAAGTCGCCTGCAGCATCCGAGGCCAATAAGATGGTGGTCAAACTCCTGAAGGATCCAAGGATTAAGAAGTACATCGAGGGGCTGGAAGAGATGGATGATTTTGTCGACGAACATTTCAATACGGATATCATGGACTACCGCGACAACCCCTGCACATCCTCCCAAAAGAGCGACGCCAAAAAGCTCGTCGCCACGTATGCGGACACCCCGCTCGCGAAAACCATCGAAGGCTTTGGAAAATCTTCGAAATAATTCTAATAGCCCGCTGCCAAGGCACGTGTAATCCCCACCGATTGAACAGCTCTTGAAAATCATGCACGAATGGAAGCCAAACCAGTAACCCAATACCGGCCTATCGGTACGGGTTTTTTGGTTGCTCTATCCAAGGCATAAATCCACCATATCAGCAACTCAAAGCAAGGGGGGGTGGTATGGGGTTCTTTAGTTCGTTGTTCTTGGTGGTTGGCCTGGTCGTATCCTTTCTGTTTCCTGTCGTCGGTGTGCCGCTGCTGTTGGCCGCCATAGTTCTCCAGCTTGGACATATCGAGCGCGGCCATTGCGGATCAAATACTCATCGGCGGGAAATAATTCTAGATGTGGGTTAATGAGGGTTAAGTCACCCCGCCTCAGTCATATAAGGAGGTAAATTATACTTGCAGGAGTTTGCGCGCCGATAGTTGAAAAACGAAAAACCCCTTTTAAAATCGGTATTTATAGGGGGTATTGGCTAAATTTTTGTGGGTTGGGAATATAGCCGTTTACGGAAATGAGTTCTGCTTGATTGTTCATCCGGTGCTCCTCAAAATGCACGGCCATCTTGAAGTTATGAATGAAACGAATCAATCCTTAAGCGTGGATGCCGGGCAGGGCGGCTTGCGGCTGGATGTTTTTCTGGCGGGGGCGGTGCCGGAGGTGTCGCGCTCGCACTGGAAGGTGCTCGTCCAGAATGGGCGGGTGGCAGTGAATGGAAAAACCTGCAAGCCGAACCATAAGCTGAAGGCGGGCGACGAGGTTTGCTGGTCGCTTCCCGAAGAAACGCCGCCGGAGGCACTGCCGGAGGATATCCCGCTGGACATCTTGTTCGAGGACGACGCGGTGCTGGTGCTGAACAAGCCGCCGGGACTGGTGGTTCATCCCGCCGTTGGCAACGAGTCGGGTACGCTAGTGAATGCGTTGCTATTCCACGATCCGGTTTTTCAAAGCGTGGAGCGCGCGGGCATCGTGCATCGGCTCGACAAGGATACAACCGGCGTGATGGTGGTGGCGAAAACGGATGCCGCGATGGCGGAGCTGCAGCGACAGTTCAAGGCGCGGGAGACCGATAAGGAATATCTTGCGCTGGTGTGGGGGGCGCCGCCGCAGAGCGGGCGGATCGAGACGCGGATTGGGCGGCACCCGGTGCATCGGCAGAAAATGGCGGTTTTGCAGGAAGGTGGCCGCAAGGCGGTGTCCAATTTCCAAGCTTTGGAAACGTTTGCTGAAACAACGCTGGTGCAGGTTGGGATCGAGACGGGCCGCACACACCAGATCCGGGTGCACATGGCGCATCTGGGGCATCCGATTGTAGGCGATGCGGTGTATGGCCGCGCACGAAAGAACAAGCTTCCGGTGGCGGTAGACCGCCAGATGCTGCATGCGGCCAAGTTGGGATTTACGCATCCTTGCTCAGGGAAAAGACTTTCCTTCGAGGCATCGTTGCCCAATGATATGTATCGACTTTTGGAAAACCTGCGGAACGGGAACAATGGCTGAAACAACATTCTATAACCTGGTCGAGAATCTGGAGACCTATCTGGAATACCAGCGCGACGAAGGCGTCCAGCGGTTGGAGGTCGACCGCGCCGTGCTGACCGCTCTGGCCAAGGAACCCGAGGCGGTTCCGGTACCTCCGGGGGAGCTTGCCGGAGTTGAGGCCGCTCCGATTCCAAGCGAATTCAAGTCGTTGGAGGAAATTACGGCGCACGTTTCGGCCTGTCGCAACTGCCCGCTTTGCCAAACCCGCACGAATACGGTGCCGGGCGAGGGAAATGCGGATGCGCCGGACATTATGTTTATTGGTGAAGGCCCTGGTGCGGACGAAGATGCACAAGGCCGCCCGTTCGTCGGGAAGGCCGGTCAGCTGTTAACGAAGATGATCGATGCAATGGGATACAGCCGCGAAGAGGTGTTCATTGCCAATGTGGTGAAGTGCCGTCCGCCGAACAACCGTACGCCGTTGCCGGAAGAGATGGAGGCTTGTCTACCCTACCTGTGGCAACAGGTCGGGCTGATCAAGCCGAGGGTCATTGTCGGTCTGGGCGCGACAGCCATCAAGGGCCTGCTCGGCAAAACCGCCGGGATCACGCGCCTGCGCGGTACGTGGCAGGAGTATGGGGGCATCAGGCTGATGCCGACCTTCCATCCGTCCTACCTACTTCGCGACCCGTCGAAGAAAAAAGAGGTCTGGCAGGATTTGCAGTTGGTTCTCAAGGAACTGGGCAAAGAGCCGCCACCGAGGAAAAAATGATATGGCTGACGACGTGAATCCTAAACCCGGTGAGGTCCCGGAAGCGGACGGCGGCATTCCCGATGCCGATCTGGTTTTCAAGGCCCAGCAGGGCGATATGCAGGCATTCGATGAACTCGTCGAGCGCTACCACGGAAAAATCTATGGTCTCACCTATAACATGACCAGCAACCGCGAGGATGCCGAAGACCTTACGCAGGAGGTTTTCGTGAAGGCCTTCAATGCGCTGCCACGGTTCAAGGGCAATTCTTCCTTCTATACATGGCTCTACCGCATCGCCGTCAACAAGACCATAAACTACCGCAAAAAGCGCAATCGAAAGCGCGCCCTCAGCCTGGACCAGTTCGATCAGGAGATCAAAACCGACGACATCTACCACGATCTCACCGCCAAGGGATCGCCGCTGCGCAACCTGAGTTTGACCGAGCTTCAGAAAAAATTGAACGAAGCTCTGCAAAGCCTGTCCGAAAAACACAGAACCGTTGTGGTTATGCATGATATGCAAGGCATTCCACACGAAGAAATCGCAAAGGTGGTGGGGGCATCGGTCGGTACGGTTCGATCAAGATTGTTCTATGCCAGAAGGCAAATGCAGGCGGAATTAACGGAATTCATGAAATGAGCGATATGAGCGGCAAAATGGATGCAACGTCCGAAGATCAGGCAGAAGTGCTTTTGAGGCAGTTGTTGCACTTGAAAAAGTACGAAGTGCCCGAGGCTTCGCGGATGATCAAGAGCAAGCAAAATATCATGCGCCAAGTGCGCGAAGCGAGTAGCCGGAAGCGCTGGAGCCTCGGTGATTTGCTGGAAGTCAATGTACCATGGTTCTTTGCGGAACCGCGCTACGGTGTTGCATTGCTCTTTGTTGTTTTTGCGGGGCTTCAGTTCTGGGGGGCAAGCTCCCGGAACCAAACGCAAGACATGACTGGAATCTACACTCCCGGTAGCAATGTGGCCTCCTTCGAGCGGATCTCGACCATCTCCACCAATAGCATTTCCTACCCCAAACTACCCGACAACTACCAATTGTTTCCAGACGCCCCAAGAGGCGACAGCTCCGTGAAATTTGTCGGGCGCCTTGAAGAAAAGAAGTAGTTTCCCTCCTTTCCTTTCGTGCCGTTCGCGGCTGCCCTTTTTCGTGCCGTTTTGGCGCGCTTCCAGTGATCGTAAAACAGGTTGCAAAACCTGCGCCGTAATGGCACAGTCCTGCGCATGAAACCGGGATTCTTCGATAAACTAGTGGATCGGCTCGATCATTTGGATTCGGGCAGTTTGCAAGCCTATTTCCTGCGCCTGGCCCAGGAAAAAGGGTTGATGGAAACCATCTTCCAAGCTCTGGAAGAGGGCCTAATCGTACTCGATCCCGAGGCGCAGATCAGCTATGCCAACCGTGCGGCCGAACAGATGCTCGGCTTCAAGCTCGAATCCGCGCAGGGCGTGCCGATCCAACGCTACCTCAAGGACATCCATTGGGATCTCGTGCTCGACCTCGATGAATACGAATGGAGCCAGCTCGTCCGCCGTGAAATCGAGATTACCTATCCGCAGCACCGCTTCATGGAGTTCTACGTCGTCCCGCTCGCCGCCGTCGATGAAAAGGAAGAGGGCGCGGTGGTTATTTTTCGCGACGTGACGCGCGAGCGCGAAACCACGGCGGAGTCGATCGAATCCGAACGGCTATATGCGCTCAGCCTGCTCGCCGCCGGCGTCGCCCACGAAATCGGAAACCCGCTCAACTCGATCAATATCCATTTGCAGCTGCTTGACCGCGAGATCGGCCATCTGGAAGATGAAACCGCAAAATCGGAGCTCAAGGAACTCGTCGACGTCTCGCGCAAAGAGGTGGCGCGGCTCGACACCATCATCCGCCAGTTCCTCAAGGCGCTCCGTCCGTCGCTCCCCGAGCGCAAGCCCATGAAATTGGCACGCTTGGTTGAAGAGACGCTCGAAGTCATGAAGCACGAGATCGCCGACCGCCGCATGTTGATCGAAACCGACTTCCCCGAGAGCATTCCGGTGGTGGCCGTCGACGAAACACAGGTGAAGCAGGTCTTCTTCAACGTCATTAAAAACGCGCTACAGGCGATGGACGACGGCGGCATCCTGAAAATATCCACGCACCAGTCCGACCGCTTCATCAGCGCCGTGTTCGAGGACAACGGCCCCGGCATCGACCCCGAAAAACTGGGCGCCATCTACGAACCCTTCCACACCACCAAGGCCGAAGGCTCCGGCCTCGGAATGATGATTGTCCAGCGCATCATGCGCGACCACGGCGGCGAGATTGAAATCAACTCGGAGCCGGGGCGGGGGACGAGATTGACGTTGAGATTTCCGAGAGAGGATGTGCGGTTGAATCTGTTGGAGGCGCCTTAGTGTATTGCGTACTGCGTATTTCGTATTGCTCGTTGGAGGAAGGCCATGAACTATGCTGAGTGGGAAGCTGGGATTCCCGATGTTATTCGGAATGATGTGCTTTGGAAGATGAAGGTCTACAGATTTCCCCTGTTCCTTTCCGATGTCTGCTGGAACGACGTTTCGAAGCTAGCCAAAGACTCGCGCACCAAATCGCTGTCGAACCAGTTGTACCGTGCCATAGGCTCCATTGCCGCCAATTTGGAGGAAGGCTATTCCAAGTTGAGCGCCAAGGATCGGGCGAGGTTCTATGAATATGCTCTGGGTTCGGCCCGCGAAAGTCGGGGATGGTATTATCGAGGCAGACACCTGCTAGGTGAAAGTGTATTTGATCATCGGGCCGCTTTGCTAACCGAAATCATAAAGATGCTATTGAAGATAGTTCCCGATGAACGCGGCACACGTATCTGCGAGGAATCTCCGGAATATAAGGTTGAAAATATTTGGAATAAAGACGTCCTTTTTTAGCAATACGCAATACGCAATACGCAATACGCATTACGCATTACGCATTACGCAATACGCATTACGCAATACGCATTACGCATTATGAAAACAAAACCCATAGTATTGATCGTTGACGACGAAAAAAGTGCGCGCGATGGACTCGTGCGGGCGCTGCGACGCGACTACCGCGTGTTGGCGGCAGAGAATGGCACGTCCGCGCTGGAGGTGCTGGCGACGCATAGGATCGACGTGCTACTAAGCGATGTGCGCATGCCGGGCATGGACGGGATCACGCTGATGCAGCGCGCGCTGGCAAACAATCCAGAGCTGACGTGCATCATTCTGACGGCCTACGGCGATGTGGAATTGGCCGTCGAGGCGATGAAGCTGGGCGCGACGGATTTCATGACGAAGCCCATTAATCTCGATAAGCTGGAGCTGGTGCTTGACCGCGTACTAAAGGCCAAGCATATCGAGCTGGAAAACGAGCAACTCCGTGTGCAGCTTGACGATAAATACGGCCTCGAAAACATCATTGGCCGTTCCCCTGCGATGCAGGAGGTTTTCGATACCATCCGGCAGGTGGCCAACTCGCGCGCGACGGTGTTGATCCAGGGCGAGAGCGGAACCGGCAAGGAGCTAGTCGCCAAGGCCATCCACCAGTTGAGTCCGCGGACGAAGGGGCCGTTTGTGGCCGTCCATTGCGCGGCGCTTGCGCAAAACCTGCTGGAGAGCGAACTCTTCGGCCACGAGAAGGGCGCGTTTACCGGCGCGATGGAACGGCGCATCGGCCGGTTCGAAAAGGCCGATGGCGGCTCGTTGTTCCTCGACGAGATCAGCGAGATCGACCCGTCGGTGCAGGTGAAGATTCTCAGGGCGCTGGAGGAACGCCAGATCGAGCGCGTTGGCGGCGATACCCCGGTGGATGTCGACTCGCGCCTGATTGCTGCGACCAACCGCGACCTGAAAGCCATGGTCGACGAGGGCGAATTCCGCGAGGATTTGTTCTATCGCTTGTATGTGGTCGTCATCACCCTTCCGCCGCTGCGGGATCGGCAGGACGACATCTTGCTGCTGCTGAACCACTATCTCACCGTGTTCAACGAGGAGAACGATAAGCATTTCGAAGGTTTCACGCCAGAGGCATACAAGATATTGGCCGCGTACGATTGGCCGGGAAATATCCGCGAACTACGAAATCTTGTTGAGCGGATGGTGGTACTCACGCGCGGCAAAATGCTGGACGCGGGGGACATTCCAGAGCAGGTGCGTGAAAAGGCAAGTGGTGGCAAGGTAAAGATCAATGCCGACCTCACCGTCGATGAAATGGAAAAACAGATGATTGTCCAAGCCTTGGAAAAAACCGGAGGCAACCGGACCAAGGCGGCGGAAAAGCTCGGCATAAGTCGCCGCACCCTCCACCGCAAACTGAACGAATATGGGGTGAAGTAATGCTTAACGAGTAATACGTAATTGACTCTGCGGCCGGAGCCGGAAATCTTTTACGCATTACGCATTACGCATTACGCATTACGCATTACGCATTACGCATTACGAAGGAGTAGAATATGTTGCAACGCAATGAAGCCGTACTGGTGTTTATCGATGTGCAAGGCCGTTTGGCGGCAATCATGCACGACAAGGAAACGCTCGATGCAAATCTGGCACGAATGATCGAGTGTGCGAAGCTGCTGGAACTCCCCATTCTTGGAACCGAGCAGATTCCCGAAAAGATGGGCGACACCAACGAGCCGTTCAAGTCGCTGCTCGCCGGGGTTCCAATGATCGGGAAATCAACCTTTAGCTGCTGCGGCGAACCGGAGTTCCTGGAGGCGTTGCAAGCCTTGGGAAAACGGCAGGTGATCTTGGTCGGCATTGAAGCACATATATGCGTCTACCAAACCGCGATAGATTTGCTCGAAGACGGCATCGAGGTATTCGTGATTGCCGATGCGGTGTCGTCGCGCACTCCGGCAAATAAGTCGTTGGCCTTGCAGGCCATGCGCGCCGCTGGCGCACAGGCAATCCCAACGGAAACCGCCCTGTTTGCCCTCCTGCGCGATGCTGCCGACCCGCGCTTCAAGGCGCTGCTTAAGCTCATCAAATAAGCAATGTTCTGAGCTTGGCAGGGCATGTTCCCCAATCGATGACTTCTTCCACCGTGACCTACACCACGCACGCCATCGGAGGTCTGTCGGAGACGACTTTATCTGCGCCGCCAAGTTGGATGCGCTGGTTGGTTAAATAGTGCGTACTACGTATTGCGTATTTCGCGGGTTCGGTTGTCTTTTCAGCAATACGCAATACGTAGTACGTAGTACGCAATACAGATCAAACTTCGTAGACAATGTAATTTTCAAGATCATCGCCGGCGAGGAATTCGGGGATGAGCTTTTTGCGGGCGGAGGCGCCGTGGGCATGTACGGAGGCGGGGTTGCCGGTGATGAGCGGGTGCCAGTCGGGCAAGGGCTTGCCTTCGTGCAATAGACGGTATGCGCAGGTCTCGGGCATCCACTGGAAGTGCTCCGGTTGGTCGACCGAGAGCACGGCGCAGTCGGGAACGGTTTCGTGGCGGTTGGGATAGTCGGTGCA
>DAOVNC010000468.1 GCA_030630445.1 Kiritimatiellales bacterium
AATGATCGCCTTGGGCGCAGACCCCTCCGGGTTCCCCGCCTCTGCCAGAAAGCCTTCGATTTGCCCGCGCAGTTCACCGGGATCGGCCGGATAGAACATGCCGGAAACAGCAGCCTCTCGAACATCCGCTCTCATGGCGGGATTTTAAACCAAAAAAGGGCCGGATAAACAAGGCAAACCAACCTATTATCAGCCCATGAACTTTAAGGCAAATCCGTAGCAAAAGGAGCAGCACATGGACATATTGTATGTAAAGGAAACCACAATCCCGGTCGACGAGATGGGGGTGCGGCTGGAATCGGCGGCACGGAACCATCAGTTCGGCGTGCTTCATGTGACCGACCTGCGTGAAAAGATGCATTCAAAGGGCGTTGAATTTTCTCCGGCGTGCAAGGTTTTCGATGTGTGCAATCCGCGCCGCGCAAAAGAGGTGCTGGAAAGCAAGCTGGAGATCTCCACGGCGTTGCCGTGCCGGATCTCGGTCTATGAAGAGGGCGGAAAAACCAAGGTCGCCACCCTGCTGCCGACTCAGGTGCTCGGCATGTTCGGCGCGGAAGACCTCGATCCCGTCGCACAATCCGTAGAGAGCGATCTCATCGCCATCATCGACGAGGTCGCTGCTGAAAATTGCCTCAAAAGCCCGAAGGAATAAAAAGATGAAAACCGTAGGACTTGTTGGCGGGCTCTCCTGGCGAACGTCGGCCGATTATTATGAAATAATCTGCCGGCGCGTGAATCGCCACTTTGGGAACAACACCAATCCACCGCTCTGGATGTATACTCTCGACCAGCGGCGCATTCACGATTTGCAGTTGCTGGACGACTGGCAGGGGATTGCGGACGTTTTGTGGTCCGTTATCCAAAAAATGGAAGGGCTCGACCAGATCGAGGCGGTGGCGCTGCTCTCCAATACCCCCCACCAGACGTTTGACTATCTCCAACCGAGAATGCACATACCCTTGCTCCACATTGGGGATGCGTTGGGTCGGGAGCTGACGGCCCTGAAGGCGAAACACGTCGGGCTCCTGGGCACAAAATACACGATGGAAAAACCCTTCATCAAGGATTGGCTCTCGGATCGCTATGCTGTGACGTGCCAGGTTCCCTCGGCAGCGGTTCGCGAAAAGATGCAGCACTTTATCTACAAAGAACTTTCCCTCGGCATTCTAAGCGATCCGGCGAAGGGATTTCTGCGCCTCCAGATTGAAGAAATGATCGAGCAAGGGGCCGAGGCCATTATCCTAGGCTGCACCGATCTTCCGCCCCTTGTTTGCGGCATGGAATTTTCCGTCCCCCTGATAAACTCCACCGAGTGCCACGCCAACGCCATCGCCGATTTTATCCTACAGACCGGAGAGGAATAGGTTCCCGCCGGTTCCCATCGTTCTATTTGGAAAACAACCTACGGCAGGCGTAATCGGTAGAATTTCTGGTCTTGGGCGTAGGTTGCGACCAGCGGGCTGTTGGTCGCGGCAGGGGTCCATGGCCCGGTGAGCTGGTCCGCTTCTTCGAGAATGAAATCCGGATGGCTCCAGGCGAGGACCATTTCCTCGTCAAATTTTCCAAGGTAGACGTACTGGGGAGGGATCGGGGGACGGGGTTCGCCAACCAGTTCAAAGTCAAAGCTGACATCCGAACTGTTTATCTGGGTCTGGTGCATTTCCACGGCGACTACGTTGGTTCCCGCCAGTAGCGCATCCGGTTCGAGCGTGGCGGTGTCGATGGTGTTTTCGCCCGGTTGTCCGCCCTCTGCCGGGGTCAAATAAGTAATCAGCGTTGGCGCGGCCGGCATGTTCGGGCTGCGGAAGAGCTCGGTTCCATTCAGATAAACGACCGCGCCATCATCCCGCAGCATCCACATCGACAGATCGGCGAAGAGGGTGGGGTCGTCGACCATGAACGTGCTCCGGAAGTAGGTGGTGATCTGGTTGTTGTCGGCGATCGTGGTGGCTTGGTCGCTTTCGCCAAAGCCCAGTTGCGCGGGGCCCTCGGGCCAGGCGGCGCTATTGAACGCATTGCTGCGCCAGGCGGTGCCTAAATCCGAGCCGGTGTCCCAATACTGCCAAACCGAACCCTTGGCCATAATGATGGACGTCGGTGGTGTCGTTGGCGTTGGTCCCGGGCGTACTAGATAAATCGTCGACGGTTCGCCCAAGGGTGCGCCGGTTGGATTGCCCAGCGCCACCTGCAGAAGGTCGGCTTGCATGAAGTCGGCCAGCGGGGCCGGAATCCACGCCACGGTTTCGCCCTCGGCAAAGTTGAGCGTACCGCTTGCGATGCTGCCTGCCGTGCCGACGATGGTGTAGTCCACGCTCACGCCCGCCGGGGCCGGACCGGTCAGAATCACGGGGATTCCGTTGCTTAACGAGGCCGTGGTCGTTTGGTTTTCGGCCGAAGCAAAGCCGATCGCCAGCGGCGGGTTGGTGAAGCTCACGCTGGTGATTCCGGTCAGTACGGCCCCCGTGGGATTGCTGATGGTTAAATCAAGATGGGAGTAGCCAAAGGGATCGATCTGCCGGGGCATAATGGATTGCCACGTGGCCGGGGGTTCAAA
>DAOVNC010000315.1 GCA_030630445.1 Kiritimatiellales bacterium
CACTCGTGTGGATCGCCAAGCTGGGAGGGTATTTGGCAAGAAAAAGCGACGGACCACCAGGAACACTCGCACTATGGCGGGGGTGGAAGCGGCTGACGGATTTAACCGAGGGCTGGTGCCTGGCTAATCAGTTATGAGACTTGTGGGTAATAGAAAGCCTCTGTCGGAGGGTGATTCTTAGGGGGTAATTGGAGACAGCGCACATTCCCGTGCCAGCCCATCTCAAACGTACGGGCACGAGTGTTTTACAATTGGCGGCGAAGGCTTTCGAGCTTGAACTGCAAGGCTCCGTTCGTGTACGAAGGGGAAGCAAACGAGCTACCAACCCGAGTGTCCGTCACGCGAAACGAGGCTTGAGCCTGTGCGCGAAGCATAATTTCACAGCGTGAAACAACGACCGAAGGGAGAGGTTCAAGCAACGAACAACGTGAGTGGCAAACTGGGTTGCTTCAGAAAAGAGGCCTTTCCGATATTCCATGTTTTCCTAAAAACCTCCTCCTGCCAAGAAAACCGAATAAAGCCCAAGA
This sequence comes from Kiritimatiellales bacterium, assembly GCA_030630445.1. Lineage (GTDB taxonomy): Bacteria > Verrucomicrobiota > Kiritimatiellia > Kiritimatiellales > Pontiellaceae > Pontiella. Next base: position 528 of record DAOVNC010000315.1, read on the forward strand.
CAACTCATCCCATCATGCAAAACCAAAAAACATTAAAATATCGGACCGGCCCGAATGGCACTAAGTTAAGCCGCTTTAAACCGTTTTCTGTGTCTCTGTTCCGAGCCTCCGGGCAGGCCAGCGGCCTGCGGTACGATTGCCGTATCGCCCGGTTGCCATTCTCTTCGGTCATTGCTTTCGTTTCTCAAGCCTCGCTTTGCGTCCAGCGGGCTTCGGAGCCGCCAAAATGGCGGTGGCACGAGAACTGTACCGCAGGCCGCTGGCCTGCTTTGGTGCAACATTGGATAACGCTTAACTTAGTGCCATTCCGGACCGGCCCCTCTTGTGGCTTCTCTTGCGAGATATTTGAACCCACTCTTAATTTAGTGCCTTTCCGGGCACCTCCCTTTCTGCGCAAACAGAAATATCTGCGCCACACTTTGCGCCTTGGCGCCTTTGCGGTCGTGTTGTTTTCGTTGGTTGGATGCCAGCAGGAAGAGGAAAAGATTGTGCTGCCGCCATTCGATGGAGAGCGCGCCTTTGCGGAGGTTGCAACGCTGGTGGAGATTAGCCCGCGCGATGCAGGAACGCCCGGGGGGCGGACGGCGGCAGAGCATATTTCCCGGCGGTTGGAAAGTTTTGGCGTCGCGACCGAAATCGATACGTTTAAGGATCGAACCCCCGAGGGCGAAAAGACCTTCCATAATGTGATTGGCCGGATTCCGGGCAAGACGGACCAGTGGATTATTCTCGGCTCGCACTTTGACACGATGCCGGGGATTGCAAATTTCCAAGGAGCAAACGATTCAGGATCAAGCACGGGGATCCTGCTGGAACTTGCGCGAATGCTAGCCCTTCCGCCAGATCCTGGACAGGCAAAACAAACTCCGGAAACGGGAATTATCTTCGCCTTCTTTGATGGCGAGGAAGGCATTGCGCACTACATTCCGGGCGACGGGCTGCACGGTAGCCGCCGAATGGCCGCTCAACTTCTCCAGACTGGCGAACACAGAAAGATCAAGGCGATGGTGCTGCTCGATATGGTTGGCGACCGGGATTTGCATTTCACGATTCCTTACAATAGCTCCCGCGAACTGGTGAAGGAGCTGTTCGATGCCGCCCATGCTACTGGATACCGCGACCGTTTTTCGCTTTCGCGAGGCTCCATCATCACCGACGACCATGTCCCTTTCCTGAAAATCGGCATTCCGGCGATCGACATTATCGACTTCCGCTTTGGCTCGGAACCGGAGCTAAACGACTACTGGCACACCGAGGCCGACAACCTAGAAAACATCAGCGCGGAAAGTCTGGAAATCACGGGGGCAGTCACGCTCCAACTATTGAAAAAACTGGCTTTCGATGAAATAGCCGACTAAACCAATGACATTTTAAACGATTCCGCATGAACGGGCTTGCAAGTCATGCTTGATTAACTACACTGACTCGCTCATTTTTCATTGAAAAACCGGAGAAAACCGATGGCCGAAGAACTGAAGCATTTGATTGAACAGATTCAGAAAGAAGGGGTTGAGAAAGCCGAAGAACAGGCGAACACCATCATCTCCCAAGCCAAGGAAAAGGCCGCCAAGATCGTAACGGAAGCGGAACAAAAAGCGCACGATTCGTTGCTGAAATCCAAAACCGCATCGGAAGCCTTCGCGGAACGCTCTGTCAAAACCCTTGAACAAGCCGCGCGCGACCTGCTGATTACCGTCGGCCAAGGCTGCGAAAAAGTCGTTACCGAAACTCTCGGCAAAAACGTGTCTGAAGCCCTCTCCGGCGACTTGCTCCAGAAAATGATTCTCAGTGTGGTCGGACAAAACAAAGACAGCGTGATCGAGCTGAGCGTCAGCGAGGCCGACAAGGCCGCTCTTACCGCCTTCTGCGCGGAGCAAGCCAGGCAGTCCGGCCAGGAAATCGAGCTGGTTTCCGACTCCGAAGTCCTCAGCGGCTTCAAGGTGGGGTTCAAGGACAAGAATGTCTACCTCGACTTTACCGGCGAAGCGGTTGCGGAAGCCCTCGCTGCTTTCCTCCGCCCGGAACTCGCAAAGACCGTCAGCGGCGTCGCCCGCGAACAGCTTTCCAACGCCTAACCGGAACGCACCATGGCCTACTATTCACTTGTCGCCAGCCTGCCGACACTGCAAATCGGAGATGAACCCCCCTTCTCCACCAAAGAATACATAGGCACCTGCGCGCAATGGGTTACCGAGCACGAGGTCAAGGTCCTGCGCAACATTCTGTTGAATGAAGGGGATAGTAGATCCTGCCCGCACTGCCAAGCCTGGAACAATGTCGAGACGCAATTGCGCAACGCCGTTGTCCGGAACCGCGCCCAGAAGCTTGGTGTGGATGCCAGGGAATACCTCCGCCCGCACGATGGGTTCAGCGGAACCATCGAAGCCTTGGTGACTGACGCCTTCACCCGCAACGACCCGGTTGAGCTCGAAGAAGAACTCGACCGCGCCCGCTGGCAACTGGCCGAAGAACTGGTCGGGCTGGATCCCTTTAGCTTTGAAAAAGTGCTGGCCTACGGCATCCAGTTGATGATCGTCGAGCGCTGGCACCGCATGGATGTGCACACGGGCAAGGAAAAACTTGAGGCCGTCATCACGTCAAATACGGAAAAGGAAGAACCATCCGGCGAACCGGACTAATTCCGCAGAACCAAACCATTTTCACGGAGAACAGACTATGAGCGAAAATACTGGAATAATCGTTGGGGTGAACGGCAACCTGCTGAAGGTTGAATTCGACAAGCCCGTCATCCAAAACGAAGTGGCCTATGCCTGCGTTGGCGACTTGAAACTGAAAGCGGAGGTAATCCGTATCCGCGGCAACAACGCCGAATTGCAGGTGTTCGAAGATACCGTCGGCATTAAAGTCGGCGACCCGGTTGAGTTCACCGGCACCCTGCTTTCCGTGGAACTCGGACCAGGCCTGCTGACCCAGGTTTTCGACGGTCTGCAAAACCCGCTTCCCGCCTTGGCCGAAGAGTGCGGTTTCTTCCTCCAACGCGGTAAATACCTCAAGGCCCTGCCCCGCGACACCCAGTGGGCCTACACCCCCAATCTGAACGTCGGCGACACCGTCGTGGCGGGCGACACGATCGGAACCATCCCTGAAGGCCTATTCGAGCACCGCATCATGGTGCCGTTCGGCCTGCGTGGAAAGTGGACGGTTGAAAAGACAACGCCTGCCGGCGAATACACGGTCGAAGAAGTTGTTGCCATACTGAAGGACGACAAGGGCAACACCACCGAATGCAAAATCATGCAGCTCTGGCCGGTGAAAATGCCGATCAAGTGCTACTCCGAGCGTCTGCGCCCGACGGAATCGATGGCCACCAAGCTCCGCACCATCGACACCTTCTTCCCCGTCGCCAAAGGCGGAACCTACTGCATCCCGGGACCGTTCGGCGCCGGCAAGACCGTCTTGCAGCAAATCACCTCCCGCCATGCGGAAGTCGACATCGTGATTATTGCCGCCTGCGGCGAACGCGCCGGCGAGGTGGTGGAAACCCTGCGCGAATTCCCGGAACTGACCGACCCGCGCACCGGAAAAAGCCTGATGGAGCGCACGCTCATTATCTGCAACACCAGCTCCATGCCGGTAGCCGCCCGCGAAGCCTCGGTCTACACCGGCGTGACGCTGGCCGAATACTACCGCCAGATGGGACTCGACGTCCTCCTGCTTGCCGATTCCACCTCCCGCTGGGCGCAGGCGCTCCGCGAAATGTCCGGTCGCCTTGAAGAAATTCCCGGCGAAGAAGCCTTCCCTGCCTATCTTGAATCGGTGATCGCCTCCTTCTACGAACGC
>DAOVNC010000236.1 GCA_030630445.1 Kiritimatiellales bacterium
CGGCCTTGAGTACGCTGCGCTCTTCATCGGTCAGACGAACAACATATTTCTTCTCCATGGTACCACCTCCATGTTTTGGAGATCATGAAGGAACGCTCGCCCAATGCAAACCCTAAGATTTAAAGATGACGATGCACTAGTTTAGGCATTGCCTTCAAGAGAGGTAGGGATGGACCAGGATTTTGCCCGGTCAGAAAAAGTCAGCGGTCTCAACGGGACTTCGGAGCCCCAAGGCTATCTCCTGCAACCCAGACAGGGGCAAGTAAAACTTGCTCATGAGACCGAAGTCCATCCATTTGATCCTGAAGTGCGTGACAGGCCTGGATTACCGTATCGGGATGGTATTGGATAAAGTAGGCAAGGGAGGGAAGGATATCTACAAAAAGGGGGTTGTAAGAAAGGAGAATAACGGAAACATCATCAGGGATACATAACCTTTCCTTCTGGAGAAACGAGGAAGCTGCCAGATAATGGGACAGATCAGAAAGGATAATGCAACTCGGTGGCGTGTAGCGGAAAATTTCTCGAAGCACAGCATGATAATCTTCCACGGTTGTACTCGGAACGGCAGGGAGATTGAAGCGTCTGGAGAAGGAGTCCACCCCTCCGGGATAATGCAGCTCCAACTCCCCTGCTATTTGTTCGTATTTTTTTTCACTCATGACAACGGTGGGAAGTGCGATACGGCGATGACCCGCCTCCCAAGCGCGCTCAAAAGCCGGAATAAAGAGGCTAGCGAAAGGTGTGTAGAAACAGGGAATGCTTGGGCAAGACACTCCAATCCCGACAACAGGAATGTTTAGCGACACCACAATCTCCGCAATTTCAACAGAAACCGAATTAAGGATGACTCCACAGGGCTGGATAGCGGCCAACAGATCGAGCAGCTTGGAATCATCGGACGGGAGCACGATATAGCGGGAAACAAGGTTCTTCTGTTCACAGTACGCTCGAGTGATCTCATAGAGATTGGACGTCATGTATGCGGGATTACCAGGGTGCTCTTTGACAATGAAAAGTACGCAATTGCCTCTCCTCTCTGCCTGTCTGGAAAGAAATATCCCGAAGCTTGAAATGATTTATCTGTCGTTTTTTACCGTGCTGAGCCGGAGCAACAATGCCCAGATCTTCCAGATGACCGACTGCACGTTCAACGGTATGACGACTGACATTATACTTTCGCCCAAGCTCCAGCATCCCGGGCAGGGCCACATCGGGATTACGAACCAAATCGTTGATCAAACGATCAGCGAGCTGCATCCAACGAGTTTGATAGCTTGAACTCATAACCTACTCCTCTTATTCAGCAAGGGTGGCGGATCCAGATTCATTCAACTCTCTCGGGTTTCCCTTGGAAAACCCTATTGTTATGTGTAATCCAGTTTTTCGTGAAAAGCGGTCTCATTATCTGGTCGTTAGCACACTTCCGGTTGTTTCGGTGTAGCTTCGCTGGTGGTTTTCGGTTGAAACTAACCCGCGCAAAAACGCATGAATATTTAGATTTAAGACGAATAAAACTCCGACATTCTTGGGTTGTCAACAAGATGGAGCATGAATCTTTTCAGCTCCACTTTCTCGCCAATTATCAGCCCCTTTGCGTTCATATCGAACGTTGCGGCAAAGCCATGCTTCCGGTGGCTGGGTCTATTCCGGGGCGATCTGCTTGCTCTTTTCGATTAGGCGGCGCGCTTCGCGGTTGCTTGCGTCGTCGAGCGAAATCGGTTGCACATCGCGGATATCCGCTGCCTTGGCGGTGTTGAATACACCGGGGTAGCGTTCGTAGTAGATATTGCCGTTGGGTAGCTTGTACTCGATGCGGCACTTGATGATTTCCGAATCCGTGATGATCCGGGTGTCGTACACAAAGATGCGCTGGAGCACTTCGTGGCGCGTGACGGCTTGGTCGATTCCCGTGCGCACTGTCATGAATGTGGATGTGAACCCGTCGCGGACCAGCTGGATCTTGTGGTCGACTCCAGCCTTGAGCGCCATGCGCAGGGGCTGGGAGCTCGCATCCACCCCGCCCTTGGGCTGGGTCGTGGCAACATGGACACCGTCGATATAGACATGGATCAGGGCTGGCTCGGTATCGAGCACCAATAGGCCGCTGTTCTTTTCCATGTTGAATTCAATGGCGACGTTCAGTCCGGGCGTGAGTTGGATGGTTTTTTTCTGGGTATCGTATTCCACCAACTTCGCCGTAATCTGGTGGGACCCTTCGGGGATGTTCGCCAGCACCAGCGGTGCGGTGCCCACGAGCTCGTTATCGACGGCGATTTCCGCGCCGGGGGGGTAGCTGTTCACCGCCACCCGGGGCGCTTGCCTGACATGCGCTTGAACGGGTTTGCGATCAACCAGTTCCACATTCACCAGCCGTGGGGGGAGGCCGATGGCTTGGATTTCCACTTGATAGTCCCCCAATGGCAGATCGGTGATCAATGCCGGTGTTGTTCCAACCACCTCTCCTTGAACGACGACGTTCGCCCCGCCCGGAGTGGAGCTGACGAGGAGCAATCCCGTGGTCTTTTCGAGTTGGAGCCGAGCCTCGACCTCCTGGCCTTCCAGCAAGGCGACGGTTCTGTATGCGCGGTCGTAGCCGTCTTTGCGCAGTTCAATCCGATATTCACCCGAGCTAAGCCCGGATAGGGTTTTCGGGGTTTTTCCCTTGTCGATTCCATTGAAGAAGATCTGCGCACCAGCGGGATCGGATGTGATCGCAATGCTTCCTTTGTCTGGAGCCGCCTCCAGATGGGTTCCCCCGACAATCAGGAAAGCAAACAGCCCTGCTTTGATCGTCCTCGAAATTCTCTTTGCATAGCGCAAGGGTTTCTTTGCCGGTTTCATCTAAGGTGATCCTCCACTTCCAGCTGTTTTGAGCTGATGGTTTCGTAGCGTTCATCCTTTCGGTCGGGAACGAGCTCGGCCAGGATGCGCAGGTTTTTCGACGCCTCTCTCCAATCGCCAAGACGCATGGCGCGGTTGACATTGAACAGGTAGTCCTTGAAGCGGACATCCTGCTCGGTCTTGGCCTTCTCCATCCCCTGCACCGCCTGCCGATAGAGCTGGGGTTTTGGCTCCAGCGTCTCGAGATAGATGATGGCCTCTTTGTAGTGCTGGATGGCTTCGGCCAGGTTCCCGTGCTTGACATCGCGCTCGGCGAGCCGCGCTTCACCGCGCTTGAAGGCGACTTCGGCATAGCTGATCAGCGCAGTGGGTTCCTCCAGCAAGGTGAAGGGAATATCCAGGTTCCCGAAGACAAAATCTTCGAGGATGGAAATGGTTTGCCTGATTTCCGACGGCGGTTCGCGGTTGAGCACCCGCACGTGGTTGAATTTTCCCTTCCAGCATATGGCGATATCGTAGAGTTCGTACCGGTTCGGGGCTTTCACCTCCCGCTGGCCCTCCAACTCGAAAAACCCGGAGCCAGCCAGCCTTCGGGAGAGGCTTTCGAGCACCTCTGCATCCACCTGTCCCGACTTGGTGATGTGCCGGTTTCGAAGGTCGTCGACCTGGATGGAGACGCGGCCGTCCGCAGTCAGCTCCAGATGGTAGCGGAAAATATTTTCCCAGTTCCCGTGCACGCGTTCGTATACAAAGGCGAGGGGTTTTTCCGGAAGCGCCAGAGGGCTTTCCTGGTTTTTCAACTTGATGAATTCCGGCAGAGCCACCACCAGCAGAAGGATGACGAGCAGAACCACGGCCACCTGCAATATGCGATGAACCAGCACGGAGGATTTCGAGCTCTCCTTTGCCGATGTAGAACGCCTTGGCTTCGAGGTGGATTTAAACCCTAGATCAACATCCCCCGCATCAGCTTGCGGAGCGGGGGTGCCCTCCTCCATCCGTGTATTGATGATGCGGAAAGCGGCATCCCCCACTTCCACGAGGTCGCCCACCTTTAGCGAATGCTCGTCAACCGGCATCCCGCCCACCGTGGTTTTTTCGCCGGCGCCAAAGTCCGTCACCCACAAGGTGCCGTCGGACTTGAAGAAGAAGCGGCCATGAAAGAGCATGACGGCATCGTCTTCGAGCACCAGATCGTTGGCGGGAGAACGCCCGAATTTCATTCCCGTGGGTGGAACGGCGACTTCTCGTCCCTCTTCTTTCCCTTGTTCAATAATCAAATGAGACATTTCAACACCTATTTGCGATTTTTGATTTGCGGTTTTCGATCTACGGGACGGCTTCGCCGACACGCTTCATCTGAAGCGTCGCAGACCCATAAATCAGCAATCGAAAATCTAAATTTAATAAACCTAGAAACCACCCTGTATCCACATCTGGAAAATCACCGGCCCAAGCAGAACCAGAAACACCGCTGGAAAAATAAATGCGACCAGTGGGAACAGTAGCTTGACCGGGGCCTCGTTGCCGAGTTTTTCCGCGCGCTGGAAACGTTTGGTGCGAATTTGCTCAGCCTGGATGCGGAGTGCATGGCCAATGCCGGTACCGAGCTCGTCCGCCTGCACGAGCGCACTGGTTACGGAACGGATATCCGGATGGCCCACCCGGGTCGACAGATTCTGCAGAGCCTCCTTGCGCGTGCGCCCTACCTGGATTTCCCTGAACACGCGGATGAGTTCCTCGCCGAGCGGGTCGATGGCCCTGAACTCGATGATGCGGTGGATGCCGGTCATGAAATCGAGGCCGGATTCGACGGAGAGCGTTAGCAGGTCGAGCACGAAGGGCAAGGCGCGTTCGATGCTCTTGTGCCGCCGCTTGACCGACTTCTTGAGCCATCCATCGGGAATGACCCCGAAGAGGACGAGGATCAGGAAATAGATAAAAAACTGGCGCTCAACCATGGCGGCACCTAGGCCGCCCGGCATCTGTGGGAACGCAAAATAGAGCAGGAGGCAAAAGAGCATCCCCAGACCCAGAGGCATCAACACCCGCAGGGCTATGATTTCCTGGGGGTGGACCATCCCTTCGTATCCCCCGGCAACCAATCTGCGGTTGATGCGCTCGCGACTGGCCTCGAACGCTCTTGCCCCGGTAATGGATTGCGGAACGAACGCGCAAAACGGGAGCATCATGCGGATGAGAATCGGCAGGCTACGCTCCTGACGCCGCCCGTCGGCCAACGTAACGTAGGTGACCTGCCGCGCTGTTCGGGTCGCCACCCAGGCGATGGCGACGGCGGCCAGAAAAGCCAACCCACTGCTAACTATGATTTCCCAGTCCATTTTTCTATACGTCGATATTCACGATTTTCCGGATGATCAGCGCCCCGCAGATTTCCATGACCACCACGGCAACCATCACGGCTACCCCGGCCGGCGACCGAAGGAACGATAGCATCATCTGCGGGTCGAGCAGATACAGGACGATCCCCAGCACCACCGGCATGGCGCCCACCACGCGGCCTTGTATCCGGCCTTGCGCCGTGAGCGACTTGATCTTGCCTTCGACCCGCTGCCGTTCGCGGATGGTCTCGGAGATTCGGTCGAACACCTCGGTCAGGTTGCCGCCGGTCTGGCGCGAAATCTCAATGGACTGGATCATCAGCGTCAGGTCTTCGCTGCCGATGCGCCGATCCATGTCGGCCAGAGCCTCTTCAAACCGAACCCCCACACGGAGCTGCTGCAAAAACATGCCAAACTCTTGGGAGATCGGGTTTTCCTTTTCCTGTACAATGGTATCGAACGCCTGCTGGATGCTGAAACCGGCCTTGAGGGCGTTGCTCATTCCATTCAGGGCATTGGAGAGCTGCCCGTTGAAGCGCTCGATGCGCCGGCGGCGCATAATCTTCAGGACAGTGCGGGGAAGAAAGTAGGTCAGCACTGCGCCCACCGCGCCCGCAGCCATCCCGCTCAAAATCCCGGCCAGCGACAAGAGATGGCCAACCCCCATGAAAAGCAGGAGGAAAACCACGGTGGCGGCGATATGGGTGAAGCGCATGATCTGCGCGGACGGGACAAACAGGAAGAGCTCCTCGAACTGCCGCGCGGTGTCATCCGTGTATTCGCTGACATGGGATTCC
>DAOVNC010000452.1 GCA_030630445.1 Kiritimatiellales bacterium
GCTTCCATTTGGCGCAGGTTGTTGCGGCATGCATGGGTCGTGGAATTATTCCGCGCCTTGCCGAACGAGGGGATCGCAATGCCTGCCAGCAACCCGATGATTGCGGTCACGATCATAATCTCAACTAATGTGAAGCCTTGTTTGTGTGGTTGTATTTCCATTCCTCTTCCTTATAGCGCAACCCCTCTAGACACGCAGTTTGCATGCCAATAAATCAGTTTGGTGCCATGGATGACAAGGCCACCTGTTTTCAGGGCAAGTCTGGGTTTGTGATTTCCCCGTTTCATGGTACAAGTTTCCAATGCTTGGAAACGGGAATATTCAATGACTCTGGAAGAATTTGGCTTTAGCCAGTGGTTCCGCGATCAGGTTGATCCGAACAACGCCGACGGCCTGGCCGTTGCGCGCGTGACCGCCGTGCACAAGGGTGCCTGCGAGGTCTCCGACGGCGAGGAAACCCGGGAAGCAAAGACCACGGGCCGCCTGCGCCACCAGGCCAAGTCCAAGCTCGACTATCCCACCGTCGGCGACTGGGTGCTCGTCAAGGATTTCGACGACGAGGATTTTGGCACCATCCAGACCGTGCTTAGGCGGCAATCCGAACTAAAGCGCAAGACCCCCGGCCGCACCGTTCGCTACCAGCTCATTGCCGCCAACATCGACACCGCCTTCATCATGCAGACTCTCGGGCCGGGCTACAACCTCCAGCGGTTGGAGCGGTATTTGGTGATGGTCAACGAAAGCGGGATCGAGCCGGTTGTTCTGCTGAGCAAGAGCGATTTGCTTTCCGCCACGGAAATTGAAGAGGTCGTCGACGAGGTTCGCACGCGCATGCCGAATGCGCGGCTCTTGGCTTTCAGCAATACGGATCGCAACGGACTCGAAGAAGTCATGGATCTGTTCCAGCCGGGGCGCACCTATTGCATCATCGGTTCCTCCGGCGTCGGAAAAACCACGCTACTCAATAATTTGCTGGGCGACGAAGACTACCTCTTTACGTTGCCCGTCCGCGACAAGGACGGCAAGGGCCTGCACTCCACCACGTGGCGCGAGCTCATCACGCTCGACAACGGCGCGCTGGTCGTCGATACCCCCGGCATGCGCGAACTGGGCCAATTGGATGTGAACGACGGAATCAACGAGACCTTCGACGACATCACCGCTCTCTCCGCCCAATGCCGCTTCAGCGACTGCTCGCATGTCGGCACCCTCGGCTGCGCCGTGATTGCAGCCGTTGAAAACGGTGAAATTCCCGAAGCGCGCTACAACAACTTCGTTCGCCTGATGAAGGAAGCCGCATTTCACGATCAATCCATGCTCGAAAAGCGCGATCAGGACAAAAAACTCAGCCGGTTCTACCGCTCCGTACAGAGCAGCAACCGTAAGAAAAAGGGCGGCTATTAATGAGCTACGTCTATGAAATCGAAATGATGGTGCGCGACTACGAATGCGATATCCAGGGCATCGTCAACAACGCCGTCTATCCAAACTATCTCGAACACGCCCGCCATGAATTTCTGCACGACGTCGGCCTCGATTTTTCAAAGCTTTGCGATGACGGTATCGACGCTGTCGTCACCCATATCGAAATGGACTACAAGTTGCCGCTCAGGCCGCGCGACGTTTTCATCGTCAAGCTTGGCATGCACAAGCAAGGGCGTGTCCGTTTTGTTTTCGATCAGGCTATTTGCCGCAAAGCCGATGGCAAGCTGGTGCTCAAGGCCGAGGTCGTCGGCGTCCTCACCCGCAACGGGCGGCCTATCGCCCCCGAGCTGTTCGACGGGGTCTTTGCCGCCAAAGGCTGGGACTTCCAGGTTGCCGTGACGCCGCGACAGCGATAGATTACCGACCCAATTTCCTTTCAATCCCAATGGATGAACCCCGATGAGCGGTAAAAACAAAAAGAAGAAGAACGAGCCCGGCGTGCTGGCCACCAACCGGAAAGCGCACCGCGATTTCAGCATATTGGAAAAGATCGAGGCGGGCATCGTGCTGACGGGCACCGAGGTGAAATCCGTCAAGCAAGGGCACGTCAGCATCCAGGAAGGCTACGTCCACATCGACGACCACATGGAGGCGTGGCTGGTTGGCTGCACCATCCAGCCCTACGACCACGGCAACGTTTTCAACCACAACCAGACCCGTGAGCGCAAACTGCTGCTGCACCGCAAGGAGATCGAACGCCTCTACGGCAAGATCCGCGAAAAGGGGCTGACCATCGTCCCGCTCAAGATCTACCTCGTGCGCGGCAAGGTGAAGATTAGGATTGGCCTCGCCAAGGGAAAGAACGTGGTCGACAAGCGCGACACCATCCGGAAGCGCGAAGCCGATCGCGACTCCCAGCGCGCCATGCGCCAGCACAACCAGCGGTAGCGCTCTTCAGAACGCCGGCCACGGCACGCTTGGCAACGGCTATGCATATCATTAAGGTGCGGGGCATGGTTACGGGCGAGACACAGGCGAAGCTAAAGGCGCGGATGGAAAAGCTCGGGATTCTTGAACAGGATCTCGACGAGCATTTTATCCGGGGCTCCGGCAGCGGCGGGCAGAAAATCAACAAGACCTCGTCGTGCGTGCAATTGAACCATCGCCCTAGCGGAATCGAGATCCGCTGCCAGAAAACGCGCTCGCAGGCCGACAACCGCTACTGGGCGCGCCGCGACCTCTGCGAACGGATCGAGGAAAAGGTGCTCGGCGAAAA
>DAOVNC010000216.1 GCA_030630445.1 Kiritimatiellales bacterium
CAACCGGGCATAAAAACAACACTCAAACTCTCGCCAATACGCAAACCATTCCCATCAAAAGCCCTCTTTCGATCTACTTCGAGGATCCTGATCTCTCTGTTTCATCGCTGTTGGCGCTTTCATAGAAAATTTTACAGAACCTAGAACACTATCAAAATGGTGCTTTGCAAACACCTGCTCAAACTAAGGGGTATTATATATATGAGGATCCCAGGGCCGAGTTTTAAACTGTGCAGATTGTACTTGTTAGGGGTATGCCTCTAATGGGCCGAGAGCCTGCCTTGACAAGACATCTGCTTTCCAATACATATTTTAACCTGAAACTGCTCTTCAGAACGATATCTCCGGGCGGGTGCCCTAATCGCCTGAAAAGCGGTTTCCTATCCATTGTTAAGTCGCCATGCCCCTTCACGTCCACATTCAAGAACAGCAGCTCGCGTGTCAGGTCGATTTGATACGCCCATTGCTTGACCCTGACGTGACGATTTCCACGGGGGCTACCATCCCGCAGGAAACAGAGTTTCTCATCACGGAGCATTGTTCCGGAGGCCAGCTCGACCAGATCACCGCTCTAAAATGGATCCTGTTCCCCTGTGCAGGGGTTCCCGTGCCTATGCGCGCGATCCTCGGGTCACGCCCCCATATCTCCGCTCACAATCTCCACTATAACGATATCTCCGTAGCAGAAACCGCCATTACTCTTCTATTGGCAACCAGCAAACGCATCATTCCGTTAGATAAAAAACTTCGCCACGGATATTGGACGCCATCGACGGTCGACACCAGCCATGCGATGCTCTTCGGATCAAAATGTCTCTTACTGGGTTTCGGTGCCATCGGTCAGAGGATTGCCCCCATTCTCAAGGCCTTAGGCATTGAGGTGACTGTCGTGAAACGCACCCCCAGCAGCGAGCTACCCTACGCCAGCCTACGTGTCGACCAATGGAAAAACGCTCTCCCGGAAACAGACATTCTCATCTCCGCACTTCCCGCAACGCCAGAAACGCACCAGATCATCGACCAATCCGTCCTCGCCGCCCTGCCAGACCATGCGATCTTCATCAATGTCGGCCGTGGAACCAATGTCGACGAACAAGCGCTCTACCATGCTCTTAAGAATGGCACCATCGGTGCAGCAGGTATCGATGTCTGGTGGAACTACCCGAGCAGCTACCCCTACATGCCAGATGATGATGCAAACCCCTGTTTCCCTTCAGAATACCCCTATCAAGAACTTGATAATGTGGTGATGACACCGCACCGCGGGGCGGATTACCGTATGGAACATCTCCAGAAAAGACTCCGCTCTATGCTCGCAGAACGCATCAACCAAGCCGCACAAGGAATCGACCTCCCCAATAAAATATCCCCCCAACATGGGTATTGATTCACCCCCAATGACCCCCATTCATCGAATGATCGATTTAAACATCATCCAATAAAAATGGCTCCCCCTTGTCGACGACCGACAAATGGGGATCGATCGGCCTCTGCCTGTTAGAGGCATGCCCCTAAATGGGCAGAGAGCCTACTTTGACAAAACCCCTGCTTTCCAATACATATTTCGACCTGAAACTGCTCTTCAGAACAACGTGTCCGGGCAGTCGTGCAAGCCTATCCGACCCCACTGGATCAGTGGGTGAAGGGTGCGGAAAATTTTTAACCAACCGCCGGAGAGGTGGCATAAATTGAACTTAATGAAGGAGATAGAGACGATGAGAAATCCCGACCGGCTACGCTATATGAATGCGATCAACCATATTGAACAGCCTGAGATCCCCATGTTCGAGATCGAAGCTGATATGGCGATTGTCAACCAGATCATGGATGCCAAATATAATATGGGGCAGCATTCATTTGAAATCCCCGTCGACGACCTGATCGAATTCAACCGGCGGCTAGGGAACGACATGATTTATTTCGGTCATGTCTGGCATTTGGGCCGCAAAGAAATGACCGATGATGTGGGGCGGGTTCATTACATTGATGGGATGATGAAGACTCCTGAGGCGTTAAAGGAGATTACCTATCCGGACTTGGAACAGGTCGAACATCGGTTAGAGACTCTGTGCAATAAGGTGGATGGCACGGGCTTCGGGATCGTCCATGGCGCCCAGACCTGCGGCTTTACCGTGCCCACCGCGATCGGTTACCAGGATTTCTGTTTCGCGGTTATCGATGAGCCGGAATTTGTCGAGGACTTCCAGAAATATGTGCATGAGTACACCATGCGCGAGTTGGAAATGCTCCTTCAATACCCCATCGATGCGATCAAGATTGCCTCTGGCCTGACCACCAACACCGGAAGCATGATCTCGCCGGCAATGATGCAGGATTATGAGTATCGGTTTATTCGCGAGCAAGCGGAGCTGATTCGTTCCCGAGGTAAGAAGGTTCTCTTCCACATCGATGGACTGGTGGCCCCGCAGATCCCGATGCTTCTGGAGATGGGTTTGGATATTCTCAACCCGATCGACGCCAGCACGGAGGGACAGGACATCTATGAGATTAAGAAACAGTTCGGGCCGCAACTGACCTTGCAGGGCAATATTAATATTGATGGAGTGCTGTTGCACGGCACACCAGACGAGGTCAAAGCCGATGTGCGCGAGCATCTCGATACGTTAGCCGTGGGCGGCGGGTATGTGATGGCGTCGAGCCATGACCTGCATCAGGATCTCCCCGTGGAGAATATTTATGCGATGCGTGATGCCACGCATGAATATCGTTTCCAATCGTCGTAATGTCTAAAAAAGAAAGGGGCTAATAATGAATAAGACAATGGCAGTTACGGGACTTACACTTTGCTTGGGGATGAACTCCCTTTTCGCTGCAGAAAGTTTTAATTCCTATCGGCATGGAAACTTTGAAAAGCTCCAGAGCATCTACGGCCAGTTCACCGCCGCGAAAGGGCATGCTGAGCTCTATAAAAAAAGTGCGGATGGTGACGGCGGCTCTCTGCGGGTCTTGGGGGGGAAGAACAAACAGGTCGTACTTGAAATCAATGAACAAACCATCGCCGGCGAAGTATATGAAATTGGGTTTTGCGCCGAACGCTGGACTGGCGGAAAGCCCTTCGAATTTCAACTCGAAGCCAAAATCAAAGGCAAGTGGGAAACGATTCACAATGGGAAAAACATCAAGGTTGGTGGTTTTTCTCCTCTTCAACGGGTGCGACTGAAGAAAGGCAAATTGACCGAGCTGCGTTTTACCTGCACCAGTCCTGAAAAGAGCGGGGTGCTCATCGACAGCCTGACCTTTTATAACAACAAGAAAATGGTGGTCGGAAAAATCATTGCAGACCAGAAGCAAACACCCCTGCTGAAGCGCAAAGACGATGCAACTTTAATCAGCTTTGTCGTTGAAGCTGAAGGCATGAAAGAAGCAGACAGCCTGATAGCGGTCGATCTCGATTTAACTGGAACCACGAAGCTTAATGATATCGAAGAGCTCTCTCTCTATGCCGGCGGTAGTGCAAGTCGTCTCGATCTGAATAACGCGAAACTCATCGGAAAAATTTCCAGACCAACGGCACAGAAAGTTTCATTCTCCGGCACGGCTGAACTTAGTGCAGGCATGAACCAGTTTTTTGTCGTCTGCAAAGTAAAACAAGGGGCCAGTCTGCTTAATAGAGTCGATGCGGCAATCACGGCAGTGCACTTTAAGAAACAGGGGAAAAAGAGGGTTGAAAACGGTAATCCGAAACCGGTGAAGCGCATTGGCTTCAATGTCGCTCACAGTGGCGACGAAGTTGTCAGAACATCGGGCGAAAGCATCACCTGCAAGCGCTTCCGCATTCCCGGCATGGTCACAAGCAAGGCTGGCACGGTATTGGCCGTTTACGATCTGCGCTGGTTCCAGAACGGCGACCTTCCGGGTGATGTTGATGTGGGCCTTAGCCGCTCCACCGACGGCGGCAAGAGCTGGGAGGCTCCGCGCCCTGTTCTCGATATGCAGGACTATCTTGGCCAACCTGAAAACAAAAACGGTGTCGGTGATCCGGCAATCCTCGTCGACCGGAAAACGGGTGATATTTTCATTTCCGGTTTGCTCGCCCACGGTCTCAGCAGTGGTTGGTACTGGGGGAAATCCAAGCCCGGCATGGATCCTGAAGAGACCGGTCAGGTCATTATCAACAAATCGTCCGATGATGGAAAAACATGGAGCAAACCGCTGAATATCACTTCCACGATCAAGGATCCCGAATGGCAGCTAATGTTGCAGGGACCCGGGAAAGGCATCAGCATGCGAGACGGTACTTTGGTATTCGCCTTCCAGTACAAGGGCAACCTCGGCAGCAAGGACCATCCCAAATACAGTGCCCGTTCGAGTATTATGTACAGCAAGAACCACGGCAAGAGCTGGGTCGTCGCTCCCGGAGTCGATTACCATCAGGAGACAACCGAAGCACAGGTCGTCGAACTTGATGACGGTTCGTTGATGCTCAACTGCCGCATATCCGCTGGCGGACGCGCCGTGTTTACCACCGACAATCTCGGCAAAAGCTGGAAACTGCATAAAACGTCCGGCCGCGGTACGTTTAACATGACGGGCTGCATGAGCAGTCTGGTGCGTTACTCATCGGTAAAAGACGGCGATAAACAAAGTATCCTACTGTTTTCCGGCCCTGCCGACGGGGGTAAAAAACGCCGCTCGCACATGTCCATTCGCTACAGCCTCGACGAAGGTGAAACCTGGAGCACTCCCTACCTGCTCGATGAACTTGGTGGTGCCTACTCCTGTTTAACCATCATCGGCAAAGGTAGGGATAAAAAGATCGGTATTATTTACGAAGGCAGCCAGTCGAACATGACCTTCGAGAAGCTGACTCTCGACGAGATTAGCGAATCCGGAAGGTAATCAACTCGACGCATCTTTGCAAGGCATGCGTTTGGTTCATCGGGATTTTCCACCCCGGAGGCTCGGAGATGCAGAGAGCAAGGGAATATCGAAATCCAGCACCTCCATTATTCTTCATTTGTTTCGTAGCGCAGGTTGTAGGGGAAGGGGATTTCGCGCAGGGCGGCGGAAGCGCCTTCGGCCATGGGAGCCATCATCGCCCCTTCGGGCATCTGGCGCGAGACGGCGTAGTGGTAGAAGTAGAGCTCGATGTCGTCGAGTTCGTCGATGTTGAGCACCGGGACGCCGAGGTCTTCGGTCGGAACGGTTAGATTCCACCCGGTCGTGGCGACGCTGCGCTCCTTGAAGATGTCGATCTCCTGAACAGTCGGTGGCACGCGCGGGTCGGCGCTGAGCTGCATGGTGACGGGCGACGTGAGCGATTCGCTGAAACGCCATTTGGCGGATGGTGCATGGAAGTACCAGTAGCGGGTGCTGTAGGCGGTCTCCTCGTTCTGCAACCGGTCGGGGCGGTCGGGGTGGAAGGTGCCGACATCAAAGTTTCGGACGAAACCCGTTCCACCATAGGAGAGTTCGCCGGCGAGCTGGGTGCGTCCGAGCGAGTGGCTGCCGGGCAGGTTGATCTTGAGCCATTTGATCTTGTCGAGGAAGAGGCCGGCACTGAGCACGTTGCCGTTGTCGTCGCGTCGCGCGCCACGGTAGAAGGTGCCACCGGGGATTTCGCGCCTAGTGCTAAAGGAGAGCTTAATGTTGCCGATGGCATCCATCTTGGTGCGAAGATAGCTGCGGAAGGCCTCCATGGCGGTGAGCGTGGCGGGGGTGTCGGGGTCGGACGGATCGGCATAGTAGAGAATGTTGGTGCCGGTGTCGTCGAACTCCCTGTAGCCCAGGAAATCCTCGCGCACGGAAAACCAGTCGAAAAAATCGTCCTGCGGCAATTGCACGAGGCTGTTGAAACTGACCATGGCATAGTAGAACTGCTCCAGCTCCTCGGCGTTGCGCAGCTTGAAGAGCGTGCCGGACGACCATTTCCGGCCGAGGTAGAAATAGTTCATGAACGGCGTGTTCCATTTGTATTCCAGCGCGCGTGCCATGAAGTAGAGCCACTTTTGCGCCTCGTCGAACGAGAGGTTGGCCAGCATGGTCTGGTGCTGGTGGCGCAGGTGGTGGACCGGGTCGGCGAAGTAGCGCCCGGACAGGCTCTGCTGACTCCCGGCCAAGGTCCGGTCCAGATCCTCTTTCTCGCGAATCAGCGCGGACAGACGCCCCAGTTCCTGTTTGAGCAGTATCGCGGCTTCCTGCGAATCAATCGCCAGGGTCTTCATGCCCAGCATCAGGGTTTCCACCTTGGCTGCACTTTCGATATTTTCTAGTTTTGCGTTTTCTTGAGCCGCCAGCCTTTCCTTGTCGGCTTCCAGCTGACCCTTGGCCTCTTCACTTGCTGCTTGCGCTACGGCGTTGACGGCATGCGCGGCGACGCCAGGGC
>DAOVNC010000296.1 GCA_030630445.1 Kiritimatiellales bacterium
CACAGTTCCGAGGCGATCCACCGCTACATCCGCAACTTCAGGCAGGTGCTGCTCTGTCGCCAAAAAGGGCTCGATGAAAAAGAGACCGCCTTCGCCGTGAAAATATGCGAAAGGCTCGTGCTCGAATATCACGCACTCATCGACGAGTTCGCCGAGGAAAACGTTGTGCTCGAAAGTATCTTGCAATATATCGGAAAGGAATTATAACCGATGAAGCTCCAACGGGAGGACATCCACCCCCTGCAGGACACCTGCCCTTATTTCGCTTACGGCGGAGCAGCTGAAGCATGTCGTCGTGGATGCGGAGGTAAAGGAGGAACTTTGCGATCTTTCCCTAATGGCGCGCGATTCAGGGATCCTCCCAAGCACGGTAAATATCAACGTTCGACGTGTTGGTTCTCGGGTAGCGGATGCTACGACGGTAATTTATTCCTGCGGCGACAGGCGCAAGTGGTAAAATTGTTGCGTAGCTGGCGTGTCCACCCGGTAGCTACGGCGGGTACGGCCATCCGGCAACATGAGGTCGGACTCCCATAGAAGCCCGCCGATGGCATCGCCCCAGGTATTGGTCAGGTCGTCGGTACCGTCGACTCCGAACACCATCCCGACCCGGTCGGCGGCCCAGACATACTCCAACAGCAGATCGCCGGCAACGGTCCGAAGCCAACATTGCGGATCGGTATTCACGACCCACGGATTGCTGCCTTGGAAAAACTCAAAAACATCTTTGATTCCGTCGCCGTCGCTATCGCTGGAGGGTTGCACCGGATCCAGTCCGAAGCCAAGCGCCCACTCCGGCCAGCAGACCGGGTTGGACGAATCGATCGAGCCCGCCTTTTCCACGGCAATCGTTCCGCTTGATCCAGCAGCGGTAGCACTGCCGACCGCCATTTTAAGCTGAACCGGCCCCGCCGCCGGTGCACCTCCAACCCGCAGCGTCCAGCTTTGCACCGGTGCGGCGGCATCGAGGGTTTCGTCGCGAACCTCGAGTGCCAGTTTTGTGCCGGCTTGCTCCAGCCAGACGCGGTCGACGGTCAGTGCGCTGCCGCCGTCGGAGCGCGTCAATGTGACCTGATAGTCACCCGCCGTGGCCACCGTGCCGCCGACCTCCTGCGTCCAGATTTTACGGTTGGTGGAACAGTCGGCGGGTGCCCAGCTACCGCTCACGGTTCCTTGGTCGCACCGGACCATGCTGATCGTGCCATAGGAATCGGTTCCGCCGACACCGCTGGAAACGGCCTCGAATGCCAAGCTCGCGGGAAGCGTATCGACCTGTAGATAGTATTGGTTGTCGTAGGTATCAATCCCCGTCCATCCCGGGTGGACATCGCGGCTGATCGTTCCCGTCCCATCATCGAGCGAAACCTCGTAGGGTTTCAGTGCATTTTTGCCACTGGTGTATTGGAACGTCACCACCCAGGTGCCGGTCTGGTTGATCACTCCCGCAACATCGCGAGTCCAAAGCACAGGCGTGGTTGAACAGATAGACGGCGTCCATGTGCTACCGACCGCATGACTGTCGCGGTCAAAGTCACCAGTGGCCTTGGTTTCATACTTGGTCCAAAGCGCCTGCGCAATGGCCACGGTGTCGCCTACCGGAGTACTGGCATAGGCTTCGGTACCATCGGCCCAATTGACCTCCCATGTCCCGATCTGATCCCGAACCGCCGACTCGTCGAAGGGCAGTCTGTTGTCTACTGCGTCGTAGAGTGCCGTCAGGAACTGCTGCCAGCGCGGCTTGTAGAATCCGCTAAGCAGGCCGGCCCACTCGCGGTTGGCATAATCGTTAAGGTTGCTGACCGAATCACTCCAAGTGGTCAGCAACACGCGGGCATTCCATTCGCAGAGATCGCTCTCGGCAGTGTTGATCCCCCAACTGCGCGCATCATTGAGCCACGTGCCGAGCAGCCACTCCGGGCGTGAGGCGCACAGGGTTTCAAGGTCGTCGATGATCTCCAGAATGCGGTCGCCGTGGTAATGGACGCCCGAGGCGTCGCCCGCCGTATAGGCTTCGCCGAGCATGCGCTGATGGCGGGTGGCGAGATCGCACAGGACCTGGCGGGTCACGTCGGCGAGATCGAACCGGTACCCGTCCGACGGACTGACTTCGCTGGAAGCGTCCAGCAACAGCCCCAAGGCTTCGGCCAGGCGTGCCGGGTCGTAGGGAATGTCGGAGCTCGACCAAGTGCGCGCCGTGATTGAGGAACTCAGGCTGGGCCGGGCCACCACGATGCTGTTGTGCGGCTCCTGCGTATTTCCCTGCAGATCCATCGCTGTATCGAGCAGAATATCCCACGCCTGCTCAAGTTCCGGTAGCGTCTTGCCGTAGCGGCGCCGGGCATAGCTGCGCACCCACGGTTCCAGCTCGGGGGCCGTGCTGCTCCAGGAATGTTCAAATAGCAATTCGTAGGCCGCCGGAATGGTATCGGTCGCTTCCGGCATGGCTCCAATACCGCTCATGCGCCCCTTGTTGGGATCGGCTAAAGCGGCGGCTGGACGTTCGGCGATGGCACCGAGTTTGCCGATCATGCCGGTGTTGCCGCCAAAGTTTTGGATGGCGCACCAAACCCACGGGGTGTTGTTGAACGCATTGTTGTTGCGCCATTGCTCGTTGTTCGAGCAGTTGAGATCCAGCACGAGTACACGGTTCTTGTCCACCGCGTCGAGCATGGCTTGCTTGGGGTTTCCACCCCAGGCTTCGGCCACCCACACGCCTTGCGGATGGGCATGGGTCATGCCGTCGAGCAGGGCCTGTGCCGCGGCACCGAGATCGATGCCCGTGGTGTCGCCGCCTTCATGGAACGGGTCGGCGGCAAAATAGCGGGCACCAGGGAACAGGGCTGCGAGTTCCTGATAGTAGTGTTCCGAAAAGGTCGCGAAAAGCGGGTCGGTCGGGTTGAGCATATCCGGCCGGGTGAAGCCACCAGCCCAACCGCCCTGCGCCCGGACATCGGCCGCGGGATAGCGGGTTTTAAAATCAGGCGGCACCATGCCGTAGTAGCCTTGCAGCAACGGCTCCATCCCCATCTCCTGCATCCGCGCGCTGATCTGCTGACCGAGCACCAGTCGGCCATCGATCAAGCCCGCCGGGACAGGCCCGCCAAAGTTTTGCATATTGCCCAGCATCATCCACGGCAGGTGCGAAGGCATGCAGAGCCAGTCGCGCACCTCCGCGTCGGTATAGCCAAAGTGGTCGCGCAACGTGCGGCGGAAGAGGTCCTCGGATCCCGGCATGACCTGCGCCATGTTCACCCCGTGGAGGGCAAGGATATCGATCTCACGCTGCCACTCGTCCCAGCCCCACCACGCCGAAGTATAGCCAAAGGTGGTCGGGTTGAAGAAAAAGCGAATGTCGTGCGGGCTGGATATCCGCAGGGGAGTTCCCACCCGCGGCAGCGGAGTCGGCAACGCCAATTGGTCGCCGTTGCGAGAAACGTGGCAGCCACAGAATTCGCGTAGGTAGTGGTTCAGCGCCGATGCAACGCTGACACCGGTATTGCCGCGCAGTACGATCCGGTCGCCGGCATCGGCCAGCTCGAACGCATCCTTGCCGTTTTCCGGCGGAGCGAATTCGACGATAAAACGATCCGCATACTGCGGCAGCAGGCGCGCGACGAGTCCGGTTGCCGAGGAGACGTCGCGGTCGTACAGATCGATTGTCAACATGGCCACCACGCTGATGATACTGCCAAAGTCGTTGGTCACCACCACCGAATAGCCGCCGGCATCCGCCGGAGCAAGGGTGGATAGTTCAAGTTCGGCAAAGGTCTCTCCGGCGATGGGGCTGGCGTCTTTCATCCACTGGTAGCCCAAAGGATTGCTCCCACCGGCCGAGACCGTGAAGGTGTGCGACCCAAATTCGAGGGCGACCGCATCCTGCGGCTGGCTGGTGATGGAGGGTGGAATCTCGGGAGGCGCTTCCGCTGTGGCCGTGATGGTGACGTCATCCATGGAAGCGGTGTTTTGCCAGGCATTATCGCCAAGGTCCGGATCCATGTTGGTGATCCGCAGGGCAATGGCATCGCCGGAGGATTGTGCGACAGAGTCATAGGTCAGATTCCATGATCCGGTGCCGAGCCATGTGTGGGCCGCCCCGGTGATCGTGTGGTTGGTTCCGGCCAATTCGGAATCGGTCGTGGCGTTCCACAGGGCAATGCGGATGTTGCTGTCGGATGCGTTCTGGCGCTGGCCATATTTCAAACCGATCGTAAAATTGTTGTAGGTCGTGGCATCCATGGCCCCCTCGTCGGATACCATGAGCACTTGCTGGACATAGTTGCCACCGTCGGCTTTGAGATGCATGTTGCGTCCGGTGCCATAGTTGGCAACCGCCTCGGCATAGCAGGACGGACTGCTGTTGGCACCGCTACCGTCCACCCGTGTCCAGTCATCGGCATTCGGGTTACTACCGGATTCAAAGTCGGGATTTGGGACGGTCACCACGACGGCATGGGCCGAGAGGGTCAGTACAGTATACAGGCATGCAATTCGTATGAACTTCATTGGGACTCCTTTACCGGTGCAGCATCTCGCGGATTGGACTGCGTTTGGGCGGATGCGTTGAAACAAGTGTTATATGTATAATGGGAGGTAAAAACACCCGCCCGGGGAAC
>DAOVNC010000275.1 GCA_030630445.1 Kiritimatiellales bacterium
AAAGTCGTTGGCCTCCAGCTCGGAGCCGACGACTACGTCACCAAACCCTTTGGCGTCCACGAGCTCATCGCCCGCACCGAAGCGGTACTGCGCCGAACCGCCCGCGCAACGCCTGCATCGCCCAAGCTGCCCGACGCGTTCGACTTTGGTTCCGCCCGCATCGACACCCGGAAATACACCGCCGAAACCGCTGGAAAAACCGCCCCCCTATCCTCCCGCGAAATGGAGCTGCTGCGCTGCTTCCACGCCCGCCCCGACGAAGTCCTCACCCGCGACCAGCTCCTCGACGAAGTCTGGGGCATCGACTACTTTGGCACCACCCGAACCCTCGACCAGCACATCTCCCAGCTCCGAAAAAAAATCGAACCCAACCCCGCCGCGCCCCAAACCCTTCGTACCGTCCACGGCATTGGATATCGATACAGCCCTTAAAACCGCAGCCAACGTTTCACTTGCTTCGCTCGCGTAAACGTTCTCTACACCACGCGCATTGCTTCGAGAGGACTAATGAAGCCTCAATCCTCCTTCGGGGTGAGGCGAAGGATGGTGCCGGGATTGTTGAGGACCACGTAGATGGCGCCGTCGGGACCGCAAACAACGTCGCGGACGCGGCCGGCGTTTTTGAGGATGACTTCCTCGTGCATGACGCGGCCGTTCTCGATGTCGAGCAGGCGAACGTCTTCGTATTTCAGCGCCCCGACGAGTAGCTTGTTGTTCCATTTCGGGAAAAGGTCGCCGTGGTAGAAATCGATGGCGCAGACGGCCGTTGACGGCCTCCAGTACCAGACCGGCTGCTCCATGCCCTCCTTGCGGACGATGTCGGTGATGGGTGTGCCGTTGTAGTTTTTTCCGTAGGTAATGATGGGCCAGCCATAGTTTGTGCCGGGAGCAATGAGATTGAGTTCGTCGCCGCCGAGCGGGCCATGCTCGGCACTCCACAGGTGCCCGGTCTGCGGATGGAAGGCGAGTCCCTGCGGATTGCGGTGGCCATAGGAAAAGATGGAGGGCATGGCGGTTTTGTTGCGGCGGAAAGGATTGTCCCGGGGGATGCGGCCGTCGCGACGGATGCGATGGATCTTGCCGTTGGGCTTGGAGAGGTCCTGCGCGTGGGCCCCGGTGCCGCGGTCGCCGATGGCGAAGTAGAGGTCTTTCTTTTCGTCGAATACAATGCGGGTGCCGTAGTGGTGGCGGGTGGTGCGGTAGGTTTCGTGCGGTGCCTCGAAAAGGGTTTCCTCGTCCGTCCAGTCGTTGCCGTTGATGCGCCCGCGCACGAGCTTCGTCATGGCCAAGGAACGCCTGCCGTTGGGCTGTATTTCGAGGCCGTGGCTGAACGCAAGGTAGATCCATTGGTTGCCTTCTTCGTGGTAGTCGGGGTCGAAAGCGACAGCCAGCAACCCGCCCTGCCCTTCGGCAAGGACTTCCGGAATCCCTTCGATCGGCTTCGAATGCAAGCGCCCTTTGTCGAGGGTTCGCAGGCGGCCGGAACGTTCGGTGACGAGTGCGGTTTTTTCGTCGAGAAAGGCGAGGCTCCAGGGAACCTCCAACCCTTCCGTCCAGATTTCGACGTTGATGTCGTAGTCCAGGGTTTGGAGCGTTTCCGGGATGGGCGACTTCGTGGCTCCGGCCTGCTTCTGCATTTCGAGAAGATAAGTGCTGATCTGCTTGATCTGTTGGTCGCTGAGTGTTTTTTCGTAGGCGGGCATACCGAGGTGGGTGATGCCAAACTTGATATTGCGGTTGATATGCCCCGAGGTGTCGCCAAACTGCCAGGTGCCGTCGGCCAGGCTCTTCGCGCTCCCGCCCTGGAATGTGTTGCCATGGCAGTGCGAGCAGTGGGTTTGGTAGAGCTTGGCGGCATCCTGCCCCAATGCGGCAAGGCCTGAACAAACGGTAAAAACAATTATGGTTAGCGTCTTCATGCGGACGACTATGAACCTTATTTGGTTGAACCTCCAAGTGAAAATAGACAGGTTATCGGCATGTCCAAATCCTACAAACACCTATTTGGCCCGGTGCCGTCGCGACGGCTGGGGCGGTCGCTGGGCGTGGATCTGATCCCGTTCAAGACCTGCACCATGAACTGCCGCTTCTGCCAGCTGGGCGACTCGGCCTGCGCACTAAGCGAGCGGGCGGAATATGTCCCGATGGCCGAGGTGCTCGCGGAGCTGGTTCGATGGAGCGAATGCGACGGACAGGCGGATCACATCACGCTGGCGGGTTCCGGCGAGCCGACGCTGCATACGGGGTTCGGCGAGGTGTTGCGCTGGATCAAGGACAACACCTCCATCGCCTCGGTGCTGCTCTCCAACGGGTCGCTGTTCCATCTGCCGGAAGTTCGCGCGGCGGCGGCCATGGCCGACAAGGTGAAGGTGACGCTGAGCGCGTGGGACGAAGCCAGCTTCCAGCAAATCCACCGTCCGGCGCAGGGCGTGACGTTTGAACAGCTTATTGAGGGCGAGCGCGCTTTCCGGCAAGAATTTTCCGGCGAGTTGGCGCTTGAGGTATTTATCGTCGAGGGCATGAATTCCGATTTCGCCGATGTCCGTAGAATCGCGGCGCTTGCCGAGACGATCCATCCCGACCGGATCGACCTCAACACGGCGGTGCGTCCCCCGGCGGACTCCGGCGTACAGGCGGTCTCGGACGAACAGCTCGCCAAGCTATCCGAAATTCTGGGACCAAAAGCGGAGGTGACGGCCTCGTTCAAGAAGCAAACATCCCCCGCTCTGGAAGTGACTCCCGAAGCCTTGCTGGGATTGATCCAGCGCCACCCGGCCACGGCGACCCAATTGGCACAGGACTACAACGCGCCGCTCGACTCCATTTTCCAAACTCTGGAGACTCTGGTTGCGGAAGGGGCGTTGTGCGCGGAAAAGCGCGACAGCGATACCTACTATTTCCACCGCGCTTAGAGTGTTTACCAAATTCAGAATCACTCCCCAAGAACCTTACATCTAATTACCACGATCATGGTAGTTAGATGTAAGGTTTTGAAGGGAAAGGCGCACGGAGCCCTGAAGCGGCGGCCTCTCTGCCTCCGCTTGAGCGGTCGCCATTCGTTCGTTTCCACCGAGCCAGATTCAATTCGCCGTCTACCTTGTGCTAAATAGGATAAAAATCTGTAATGCTCCCACACAAATCGGTAAGTATTGATGTATGGGCATCTCATCCAGCCACCCTGACCTGACACCGGAATCCCACGTGCCGGACGATATTTTCGTGACGACGCGATGGACGGTTGTGCTGGCGGCCGGAGACCGCTCCTCCCCGCAAGCCGAACGTGCGCTGGAGGATATTTGCCAAACCTACTGGTTCCCTCTCTACGCCTACGTGCGGCGGCGCTCGCATTCGAAAGAAGATGCGGAGGATCTGACCCAGGAATTCTTCCGGCAGCTACTGCAACGTCACTGGATCGAGGATGTAGATCGCAACAAGGGCCGATTGCGGGCCTTCCTTATCACGGCGCTTAAACATTTCATGGCCAAGGAATGGCGCCGTGTTTCCGCCCAAAAGCGCGGCGGAGGGCAGCACCATATTTCCATCGATCCGGGATTGGCCGAAGGACGCTATGCCGCTGTTGGCTCCCCGCAAATGGATGCCGAGGCCTTGTTCGACCGGCAATGGGCGCTCACGCTGCTTGAACTGACCGTTAAACAACTGGAGGAGGAGTATGCCGATGCAGGGAAGGCCACCGAGTTTGCCGTATTGAAGGACGGTTTGGTGATTTCCCATCAAGCAATTGACTACCCTGCCGTGGCCAGTCGCCTGGACATCACCGAGGGTGCGGCGCGCGTCGGGGTGCATCGGTTACGGAAAAGGTTTCGCCAACTCTATCGGGAGGAAGTTGCGCAGACCTTGCCGCCAGGCTCCGAGCTCGACGAGGAGCTTCGTTATCTGGCCGAAAGCCTGGTCCGGGAATGATTTTTGAGAGGGATCCTGTAACAACCCATCCGCGAACG
Organism: Kiritimatiellales bacterium; assembly: GCA_030630445.1. Classification (GTDB taxonomy): domain Bacteria; phylum Verrucomicrobiota; class Kiritimatiellia; order Kiritimatiellales; family Pontiellaceae; genus Pontiella. The sequence continues at coordinate 3,960 of DAOVNC010000275.1, forward strand.
GTAAGTATTGAGCATGAAAACGACATCAAACAACACCTGTCCGCAATGCGGCGCTCCGTTGCCGTCCGATGCTCCGTCCGGGCTTTGCCCGAACTGCCTGATGGCCATGAATCTTGCCCCCAACACGCAATTCAACGAGGATACCGACCCGTCGGGCGCAAAGGCCAAGCCGCCGCCCAAGGCGCCCGCACCTGAAGAAATCGCAGCATTCTTCCCCCAGTTGGACATTCTGGAATGCCTTGGCCAAGGCGGTATGGGCGTGGTCTACAAGGCGCGCCAGAAGGAACTCGACCGCATCGTGGCGCTGAAGATTCTGCCGCGCGAAATTGGAGAGACGCCGGGCTTTGCAGAGCGGTTTGCACGCGAGGCGCGAGCCTTGGCCAAGCTCAACCATCCGGGCATCGTCACCCTCTACGAGTTTGGCCACGTCGAAAGCGGCGAAGGTGAAACCGGCACACCGCTCTACTTCTTCCTTATGGAATATGTCGACGGCGTAAACCTGCGCCAGCTCATGCACGGCGACCGCATCTCGGCGCGAGAAGCGCTGGCCATCGTTCCCCAGATTTGCGACGCGCTGCAATTCGCGCACGACCAGCGCATCGTCCATCGTGACATCAAGCCGGAAAATATTTTGATGGATCGCCGCGGCTCGGTGAAGGTGGCCGACTTCGGGTTGGCGAAGATCATTGAGGATACGTTTGTAGTTCCGCCTTCAGGCGGTTCGGATTCCGGAGACCGGCTAAAGCCGGAACTACAAACCGATCTCACCGAAACAGGCAAGGTGATAGGTACGCCTAAATACATGTCGCCCGAGCAGATCAATGCTCCCGGAGAGGTGGATCACCGTGCCGACATCTACGCCCTCGGCGTTGTGTTCTACCAAATGCTCACCGGCGAAATGCCCGGCAAGCCCCTTCAGCCTCCCTCGAAAAGGGTTCAGATCGACGTCCGCCTCGACGAGATCGTCCTGCGCGCCCTCGAAGACGATCCCGCCCGCCGCTATGCCCAAGCCAGCGTCCTCAAGACGCAGGTCGAAACCATTGTGTCGGCGACGGAAAAATTCGATGTCAAACAGCCGACTTCCGAAAGCAAACAGAGTCCGTCGACCGCCACAGGCAAATACAAC
>DAOVNC010000415.1 GCA_030630445.1 Kiritimatiellales bacterium
GAAGGTGCGTTCCTGCAATACTTGCAGCAGCTTGATCTGCACAGGAATGCCCACGTCGCCGATTTCATCAAGAAAGATGGCTCCATATGGGCTGCACCGCGCAAAGATTCCATCGTGTTTTTCGATGGCTCCGGTGAACGCACCCTTGCAATGGCCAAACAGCTCCGACTCGATCAAGGTCTCCGGATACTGCGACAGGTTGATCGAAACAAATGCGCGGGTGAAGCTTTCCTCGAACTTCTGCGCGTTCGGATTGTACGGGATGAACCCCGAGCGGCCGATCGCCGCCGCTGCGGCGCCCTTGCCTGTTCCGGTTTCGCCCAGCAACAAGGTGGAGAAATCCTCCATCCGGTTCCAAAGACAGCGTACATACCACGAAATATCGTGCGTAAAAATATTGTCCCAAAGCTGCGCCCGCAACCGCTTCATGCACGCACTCTCGCCAATGAGCCCGGTGGAGATGAAGTAATAGGCGCGGCGGATCTGGTAGAAAATTCCAACGTAGCGACATGCATCCACACGCTTGAAACCGTAGCGCACCAGTTCCTCCATACATTGGAAAACGAATGGTGCGCGGCAGGATTCATCGCCTGCAGCAACCTGCTCTTCGATCAGTGCATCGAACCGTTCCATGTAGAGGTGGAAAACAAAGAACAGGATGCTAACCGCCACCGCTTGCGCATCCTCCCCGGCATGGCGGTCGATCTCGATACTCCCAGCCTGCTCCAATTCTTGAATATGTTGTTCAAGGGATTGAAGCAACGGGTGTAGTAGATCATCCCAGTTCTCGTTCCCGGCCGCCCCGACAATCCGACGGTCGATCTCGATGCGCTCATCGCTGAACGGATTACTAAACGCCGCCTCCGATACCATTCTAAAAAAAACAGCATTCATACATGTATTGCCTCCATAACATTCATTATTTGAATACTACAAAAACAATCTTCTTGCTAGAGAATACTGCAACAACTTAACAACCAACAACTAACATCCCCACCTGACCACTGGCACACCCTGTGCGATAAGGCGTCTGTAACCTTAAACAGGAAAGGAGCAGGACAATGAACATAAAATGGTTAACCATAGCGAGCTTTGGACCGGCGGCTTGGAACAGCAACTGCCAACCTTTGCATACCTTCATAAATACCCACCCCCAAAAACGGGACCCCGAACACACCCGGAAAAACGGGGAGCAAAAACCCACTATTGATCCACCTGCAAACGGATTGATATCAGAGCATACTCGGACGGAAACTCTTCAACATACCGAAGCCATTGGCAACCTTGGACAGCTCTCTAAGAAAGTGGGCGCAGGAAGTTTGTTTAAATAAATCTCATATCCAGCGCGCATTTTTTGCGGGGAATGCGCATCTATCTTTCAAGGAGCGGAAACATGAAGAAAACATTTAAATGGTTGAATATCAGTCAGTTCACCGGGGCGTTCAACGACAACGCCTTTAAGATGGCGGCGGTGATCGTGCTGGTCCAAATGCTGGGCAAAGAAAACCTTCCCACCGTACTGGCGGCTTGCTCGGCGCTATTCGTGGTTCCCTTTCTGCTGTTCTCCAATTTTGCGGGAACGCTGGCGGACCGGTTTAGCAAGCGCGACATCATTGTTGCCAGCAAGTGGATGGAAATCGCGTTGCTGGTACTGGCGGTTCCGGCGTTGATTTCGGGCGCGGCGCTACCAATTTATGCCTTGCTGTTTCTCCTCTGCACACAGAGCGCCCTGTTCGGTCCGGCCAAGCGCGGGATCGTTCCGGAAATCGTTGGTGAGGGAGAACTCTCCCGTGCCAACGGATTCCTGACAGCAGCAACCTACATGGCGATTATTGTCGGAACAGCCCTGCCGTCACTACTGATTGGCTACCTCGGACTCAGCCCGCTATATGTTATCTCTGCATCACTTGTCCTTGCTATCTCCGGCACGCTGGCGGCCTACCGGATCGCCAAGGTTCCGTCTGCCGGAACCCATAAAAAATCCTCGCCATGGATCGTCCCCGACGTCGTCCGGGCCGTAAAAAACCTAAAGGAAGATCCTTGGGCAAAACAGGCCGTTTTTGGCCTCGTGCTTTTTGGCGCCATTACGGCCTTGCTTCAACAGACTCTGGTCATCTATGGCCACGAAGTCCTGCACCTCTCCATCGAAAAAAGTCCGATGCTTTTCCCGCTGGCGGCAATCGGCATCGGGATTGGCGCACTGCTGACCGGATATTTTTCCAAACACACGATTGAAATCGGCCTAATTCCCGTTGGTGCGCTTGGAGTAATGTTTTCCGCCATCGGGCTGAGCATCGCAACCAACCCGATCTGGATCGGATTTTGGATCATATCCGTCGGCGCGTCGTGCGGAATGTACCTTGTGCCACTCAACGCCTTCATCCAGCAGCGTATCCCAAGGGAACGGCGCGGCGAGGTTTTCGGTGCGTCGAGTTTCCTGAGCTTCAGCGCCATGGTGGCCGCATCCGGCCTGTTCTTTGTGCTTACCAAAGGTCTGCACCTCAATGCCCGCGGCTGTGTCTTTGTCACAGGACTGGTCGCGGCCGTTCCCGCGGTGCTCGCCTGCATGCGCCTGCCCAACTTCTTTACCCGCTTCTGGCTGACCCGCCTTGTTAAACGCCTCTATAAAATCCGTTTCCACGGCATCGAAAACCTTCCGCGCGAAGGGGGTGCAATGTTGATCTGCAACCACACGGCCTATGCCGATGCGCTACTGCTACAGGCCGCCACCCAGCGCCCCGTCCGCTTTCTGGTATCGCGTGACGTTTTCAAGACATGGAAATGCTGCAAGCCCATCTTCAAGCTGACCGACTGCATCCCGATCCACACCTCCGACGGCCCGCGAGCGCTGGCCAAGTCGTTGAAAGAAGCATGCGAAGCAATGGAAGCCGGCGCCATTATCGCCATCTTCCCGGAAGGTGAACTGACCAAGAACGGCAACCTGATGAAATTCAATAAGGGCTTCGAGAGGATTGTAAGAAACAGCAACTGCCCAATCATTCCTGCACATATCGGAAACCTCTGGGGCAGCATCTTTAGCTTCAAGAACGGA
>DAOVNC010000064.1 GCA_030630445.1 Kiritimatiellales bacterium
CTCGCGGCCGCACCTGCACCCGTGCCTGAACCCGCACCTGCATCCACGCCGGTTGTTGAGAAAACTGACGTTTCCGCACCTGCACCCGTACCTGAACCCGCCCCTGCACCTGCCCCCGTACCTGAACCCGCACCTGCCCCCGCACCTGCCCCCGCACCTGCGCCCGTACCTGCGCCCGACCCCGCACCCGCATCCGTGCCCGAACCGATTGTTGAGGAAGCTGCCGCTCCCGTACTGGATCCCGGCTCAAATCTTGATATTTCTTTCTTTATTGTGGAGCACGTTGATGCAATGGGAAACAGCCATCGGTTTTCCGCGAACAAGGTGGAGTCAAGTCCGGATGCGACGCTTCAGGGATTTTCCATGCTGATTTCGACCATTCTTCCCGAACGGGAAATCGGGGATATTACCGGCATGTTCAAAATCGGGGATGAGATCTGGTCTTTCGCGAGCAAAAGCATTGCTCTGATTGATAGCGGTCGACTCATCGTTAACACCCGGATTTCGGTGAAAGACGGGGAGTCGGGCTCCACGGAACTGATCGCGAGAGAGCCGTACATGACGGTAAAGGTCATTGGTAATCGCGAGCAGAACATTACCGAATTCGTTGATGTGGGCGTGAAAATCGAAGCTCAGCCCAAGATCCTAAAGAACGGAATGGTGAATGCCAAAACAAAGATGAGTATTTCGGAAGTCTTGCGCGAAAATGACAACACGAGGCGAACCCGGGTTCCGGTGGTCTCTTTCCGGACCGTGAATACGTCGCTTGATTTCAAGCCGGGTAAGCTTGAACTGCTGAGCGAGCTCACAATTCAAAAAACGATAGATATGGAAAGCGGAATCCCCTATCTGAGAAACATTCCCTTTCTGGGCAAATTGTTTTTTGCACACACAAGCCGGAAAAGGGTGAACACAAAACTCTATATCGTCGGGGGTGTTTCGGCACCACAAGAAGAAAAAATCGCGGAATACGAAGCACTGAAGAAACAGATTGAGGAAGAAAACATCGAAAAAATGAAGCGGTTCCGATAGGTGCTCTTTGTTGGGAAAAGAAGGGAAAAGGCCTCCCAAACCATCGAAGGCCACCCCGACTTCAAGTGGAATCCACACACCGCCCCCCTCTGTTTTTTATATCGTTTATGATATATTTCGACCCTAAATACCTCGTTTTTGAGCTATTTTATATCATATATGATATAAACAACCAGACCGTTTCCGCATCAAAAAAGCTCTATGGGCGATGCGTAGCAGGGAGTTCGCAACGGGTAATTCGCAATACGTAATTTTGGGATGGGCTTTTGACACGCCTAAAAGCATGGGGTAGTCTTTTCCTGTTTTTCTGATCACGCATTACGAATTACTCGTTACGTTACGCATTAAAGGACAGTCTATGAGAGTACACCTTTGCATTGTATTGATGGCGCTGGCGGCAAACGGCTACGCGGAAGATGTGGCGCTGAAGGGCGGAGCCAAAGTGCAAGCACCCCTGCTAAAGAATGCGGACGATGCCGTCGTGCTCGACCTTGGCTACGACGTGCTGCGCATTCCACGCGAGGAAGTGCTGGCAGTCTACGAAGACCAGCAGGTGGTCGAAGGTACCGTGCCGGACGACACCAACCAGCTCTATGCGGTGCAATCTCCCGCCCGCATCACCACCGCCGAAGCAACCAAACTCTACGCCCCCTCCGTCGTCCTCGTCAAAACCGCCGCCGGCCTTGGCTCCGGCTTTTTCATCAACAAGAAAGGCTACCTCATCACCAACTTCCACGTCATTGCCGGCGAAAAGCATATTTCCGTCACGCAATTCCTGCAGGAAGGCAAAATCCTGCGGCGCATCGTGCACAAGCAGGTCGAGATTGTCGCCACCGCCCCGTTCCACGACCTCGCCATCCTACAGCTCAAGGAGTTCGATACCAAAATCACGCCGGTCATCTTCTCCCCAGAGGAAAATTTGAGCATCGGCGAGACCGTGTTTGCCATCGGCAACCCGCTCGGCCTCGAACGCACCGTAACCGAAGGCGTGCTCAGCCAAACCCACCGCAACTTTGGCGGCATCCTTTATTTGCAGATCGACGCCCCCGTCAACCCCGGCAACTCCGGCGGGCCGCTGTTCAATGCACGCGGTCAGGTGGTCGGCATCATCAACATGGGTGTGCCGCGCATGGAGGGGCTCAACTTCGCCATTCCGGCACGGCACGCGAAATACATCTTCGACCACATCGACGCCTTTGCCTACGACGCCACCAATCCCGAATCCGGCTTTGTCTATCCGGATCCGCCGCGGCGGCCCGGAAAGTTTTCATCCAAACAAAAGGAACCTGAACATGTCCGCTAAACTAAGAAGACTGACCGCATCCATCCTGCTAACCCTTCCCTTGGCCGCGAGTGCCTTGGAGCGAATCGATCTGCTGCCACCCAGCGCGCAAAGCTATGTCCGCATTTCGAACACCACCAACTTCTGGGGCAAGCTCCAGCAATCATCCATCGGCAAGCTATGGGCCGACCCCCAGTTCCAGGATTTCCTCGGGAACCCCGATGCCGAAACATGGCAGGAGCTTTTCGTTGATGGCGACACCGATGCCGAAAACCGGATGCTGATCGAGCAACTCAAAATGCTCACGGGCGAAGTCATCCTCGCCTTCGACATGGAGATGGAAAACCCCTACATCATCGCGGCCATAACGGAAAAGGATTTTCTCCGCAGCCTGGACATGGACGCCAAGCTGGGAGAAACCAGCGACACGCCATTTGAGATCATCAAAAGCACCTTCCAGGATGTGGCCATTATCCAACACATCGAAAACGGCGGCACCCCGAAAGAAGAATCTTCATGGCAAGCGTACGTCGGTGGCACGATAGTACTGGGCCACACGAAGGAATGGGTGGAAAAGTGCATCGTGCAGTTGAAGAAGGAAGGCGCCACGGAACCCAAAGGCAACCCGACCATCTCCTTGAACCTTCCGCTCTCAAAACTGATCCGCGAAGAGATTCTGGAAGAAATGAAGGAAGACGCCGCCCAAAGCCAAACCCCCTCGATGTACGATCCTGAAGTCTTGCTGGATGCGCTGGGATTCATGGGCATCGAAAACTATTCACTCAAGATCGAACTCAAGGACACCGAAATGGTGGCCGACAGCACCCTGCGCGTCTCCGACCTGGCCAAAGGCATCTTCACCATTCTCGACGTCCAGCCCTCGGAACTGCCAACCGTCACCTTTATTCCCGAAGACATTGCATCGATCGAAGTCGGCCGCTTCAACCTGCTGCGCTTCTGGCAGGAAATCCCGAATGTGCTCGCCACCGCCATGCCGGCGGTCAAGCCGCAGTTCGACATGATCGTGGCCATGGTCCAAGAGCAGGCGGGCATCAACTTCGAGCAGGACCTGCTGGCCAACCTTGGCACGAAATATGTTTCCTTCTCCGTGGCCGAAGACGACAAGCAAACCTCCGTCATCGCGGTCGAACTCAAAGACGGCGCGGCATTCAAGGCCGGGCTCGAAACCATGATCGCCGCCCCCGCCCTACAACCGCAGGTGGCCGCCGGACTCGAAATCGTGGAGTTCCTCGACCACACGATCTACACCGTGAACGACGATGATCCCGCCGACACCATGGCCTTTGGCGTGGTGGGCGACTACCTGCTTTACGGGCAGCCCGACGGTCTCCGCCAGGTGATCCGCAGCGAAACCAGCGAAGCTGCGGCTAACACCTCCTTCGAGCAATCCCCCCTCGTCAAAGGCCTGCGCGAGCATGTGCCATCCCGGGCATTTGGCTATAGCGCCATCGACTGGAAGAAAAACATGGCCGTCCTCGTGCGCGAGTTTAGCAAGCCCGAATATGTCGGCCTCATGCAGCAGAACTGGGCCAAGAGCGGTTCCGCCCTGCCACCGCCGGATTTCAGCAAATTGCCGCCGGCCGACCATATCTCCTCGTTCTTCAATGTCTCCTACCAGTATGCCGAAGCTACTGGCGACGGCCTCCACCAGCGGATTATCCTGAAATACTAATGGAGACAACCATGCGCACTTCCACCCTCCTTCTGCTGTCCGGGCTTCTGGCCCTATCCACCGGAGCCACCGAGCCGGAGGCCGAACGCGACTTCGGCTTCCAGCCGCTGGAAATCTTCGAGTTCGACAACGGCACCGGCCGCCTGATTGTCGCCGACCTGAACGGCGACGGACTCGACGATATCCTCTTTTCCAACAACCATGTGTCACGGCTCGAAATCCTCGTGCGCAAGGCGGGCGTTGAAGAGACCGACGACCTGCCGGAACTCGACGAACGCTTCGACAACAAAGGCATGATTGTCGACCAGGCTCTCAAGGTGCTGCGCGTGGCCGACCTCGACAACGACGGCCGCCTCGACATCGTCACCTTCGGCACGTCCCTTGGCCCGCAACTGCGCTACCAGCAGGAAGACGGCGCCTTCGGCGAACCCGAACGCATCTTCATCAAGGATCCCTCCAGCGTCACCACCATCCGGATCGGCGACCTCGACGGGAACGGAAAAAAGGATATCCTCGTCTGCCGCCGCAAGCAGGCCGACCTGCACTGGAACACCGAAACACGCCCCTTTCAGGACAAGAAAACCCTCACCTTCTCGGCCGACAACAGCTTCCTTGGCGACATCGCAGACATCAACTCCGACGGCATCGCCGATCTGGTCTTCTTCTTCACCAGCAACCGCAATCCGCTGAAGGTGCGCTACGGCAAGGGCGGAGGCCTCTACGGGATCGAACAGCCCATCGACCTCCCGCCCCGGCAATATCTAAGCCTCTTCAAGCCCGAAGGTTCCGCTCCGAAAATCGGCATGGTACTGCGCAACCGGCTGGCCTTCCGCCTCTACGGCTTCGCCGAAAAGGAGCAGCCGCCGCTGCTGGATTCCCAGGAGGTTTCACCGGCGCGCATCGGGCTGGAAGGCTCCGGCAAAAAGGCTGCGCCCGCATGGATCGCTGCCGACTTCAATGACGATGGCTGCGACGACCTGCTCGTCGCCGCGCCCGAACTCAGCCGACTCCACCTCTATTCCGGCGGTGCCGAAGGCCTCGATCCCGAACCTCGGCGTATTGACAGCCTCTCCGCCGTCACGCACATTTCGCGTCTGGCCGACGGCGACATCCTGGTCGTCAGCAAAAAGGAAAAGATCGCTGCGCTGCATTCCGCAGAAGACCTCGATCGCTTCCCCTCCATCCTCAAGACTCCCGGCAGCGTGTTGGCCGGTTGCGCCATCGAATCCGGCGATGCCTGCTGGTTCGTCTGCAAGAACGACGACAAGGAGCTCCAGCTTGCCCGGCTCGAACAAGACGATGCCAAGGTGTCCATCTACCCCCTCGACCTGCTGAACGATCCCGCCGACCTGCTCGCCTTCCAGCTTCCGGAAAACAAGATTGGCCTTATCTTCTTCATGCCCTACGACACGCCGAAGATGTTCCTCCTTACCGACGAAGAACTCGAACCGCTCACCAGCGAGTCGTTCCGTGCGCTCACCCAGCAGCTTACCCTTTCCAACATCCGCCTCGGCGCCCCCGGCGATGGCTCCGTGCTGACCGTTTCGCAGGGAGCGATTGCCCGCCGCTTCGAGTGGAAGGGCGACCGCTACGAAGCCACCCGCCAGTTCAACCCCGAAAACCCGCGCGGCGAGTTGATTGCCTCCTGCGGATATGAACTGATCGACGGCTCGACCGGCACCCTGTTCTACGATCGCAACTCCGGCGACCTCGTCCGCTTCGACGCCGAAGGCGACGGATGGGGAAAGATCCACATCCCCGATGCCGATCAAACCATCTTCGGCCTCATCCAACTCAAGAACAAGGATCGCGACTCCATCGTGCTGCTCGATCGCACCGGTCTCAACGAGATCCTCGGCAACGGCTCGCGGCTCGCGCCCGTCCCGGAGGCCGAATATGTCTCGCCCTCCGAGAAACCCATGCTCGCCTATGCCAAAGCCGCCAAACTCGGCACCCCGCCCCGCCCCATGGTAGCGCTTGTCGATCCCGCCAACCGCGCCATCGAACTCGTCAGCATGACCGATGGCGAGTTGAAAAAAGAATTGCTGTTCGAGGTATTCCTCACCTCCGACTTCGTCAACCGCAAGCAAAACCGCGGCACGGAACCCCACGACGTCGGATCCGGCGACCTCAACGGCGACGGTATTGGCGACCTCGTCGTCCTCAGCCAGGACAAGCTGCTGATCTATCTCGGGGAATAATTCAAAGCGACTAAATCCAACCAACAGGAGGAAACATGAAGACCATGCAACGTTTGACTACGGCAGTCCTGCTGCTTGTGGCGATCAGCACCACCGCCGACACCTGGACGAGCACCGCCGGAAGCACCATCGAGGCCGAATTTGTTAAGGAAAAACAGGGCCTCGTCTACCTAAGGACCGCCGACGGGAAGATCAAGAAGATCAAAAAATCCGACCTATCCAAGGAAGACCAGCTAAAAGTCACCCGGCTCGCCAGCCCCTTTGCGGCAAAGAAGGCGGCGGAAGCAGCGACCGCACCCCCAAAGGCTCCTGATGCAATTTACAAACTGTTTGGGGATGAACTCAGAAACAACCGCAAGAAAAAAGTATCGGTTGACGAACTGAGCGGCAAAATCATCGGCATCTATTTTTCCGCGCACTGGTGCGGTCCCTGCCGGAAATTCACACCCGAACTCGTGGAATTTCACGAGAAGATGACCAAAAAAGGAAAACCTTTCGAGATTGTGTTTGTCAGTTCCGACAGCAGCAAAAGCGACATGTACAACTACGTAGAAGAGATGGATATGCCGTGGCTAATGCTGCCCTATGGCGACGACCACAAAAAGTCGCTTTCGGAAAAATTCGGAGTGAGGGGCATTCCCATGCTGGTCATCATCGATGCGGAAGGGAATACCATCACCAAAAACGGACGGGGCGAGGTTTCCAGCCAAGGGGCAAAGGCCTTCGACAAGTGGACGAGCGCTACACGTTGAAGAGGAACTCGATCACGTCGCCATCCTTAACGACGTATTCCTTGCCCTCGGTGCGCAACAGGCCGGCTTCGCGGCAGGCGGCTTCGCCGCCCTTTTCAACGAAGTCGTCGTAGGCCATGACCTGCGCGCGGATAAAGCCGCGCTCGAAGTCGGTGTGGATCACGCCGGCGGCCTTGGGCGCGGTGTCGCCTTGGTGGATGGTCCATGCACGCGTTTCCTTGGGACCCTGCGTCAGGTAGCTAACGAGGCCGAGGGTGTGGTAGCCGGTATGGATGATCTGGTCGAGGCCGCTCTCCTTCACGCCATATTCCTGAAGGAACTCGTCGCGTTCGTCGTCGGACATGCCGTTGAGGTCTTCCTCCATCTTGGCGCAGATCTTTACCATATCGGCTCCGCGTTTGGCGGCATAGGCCTTGACGGATTCAATGTAGTCGTTGTCTTCGAGCAGGCCGTCTTCGTCGACGTTGCAGCAGTAGATAACCTTCTTGTCGGTGAGGAACTGCATTTCCTTAAAGAGGGCTTTGCCTTGCTCGGAGTCGTGGCCTTCGAATTCGACGGCCATCTTTCCGCTGCCGAGGTGTTCCAGGAGTTGTTCGAAGAGGGGGAGCGTGGCGGCCAAGGCTTTGTCGGTGCGCGCCTGCTTCCTCACGCGGGCCGCACGGTTTTCCATCATTTGAAAGTCGGCAATGATCAGCTCGGCCTCGATCACTTCGACGTCACGGATGGGGTCGATGGTCCCATCGACGTGCACGACATTACCGTCGTCGAAGCACCGGACGACCTGCAAAAGCGCATCGGTCTCGCGGATATTGGTAAGAAACTTGTTCCCCAGCCCTTCGCCTTGACTGGCCCCTTTCACGAGGCCGGCGATATCGACAAAATCAACGGTCGCGGGAAGGATTTTTTTCGAGTCGGCAATCTCGGCGAGCTTGGCGAGGCGCGGATCGGGAACGGGAACGACGGCCTTGTTCGGCTCGATGGTGCAGAACGGATAGTTCGCGCTCTCGGCGTTCTGTTCGCGCGTCAGCGCATTGAAGATGGTGGATTTCCCAACGTTTGGAAGCCCGACGATGCCTACACTTAGTCCCATGGTATTCCTTTGAATTTCTAAATCCGAATAGCTAAATCCTAAACAAATCCCAAACTGCAAATTCTAAAATCGGGCGAAACCCCGCCCCATGGTTTTGAATTTCAGTGTTTGTCTTTTTGAATTTGTTTAGGATTTAGGGTTTTGTGCTTAGGATTTCTTTTTGCTGGCTGTTTTCTTTTTCCCGGCGGTCTTGGCCGGGGTGCGCATCAACGGTTTTTCGTGCGGCAGCAACACGCCGCCCACGTTGGTGGCGCCACCATCGACGTAGATCGTCTGCCCCGTGATTTTCTTGGAATACTTGCCCAGCAGGAAGAGCACCGAGTTGGCGACTTCCTGCTTGTCGTTGATGACGTCCCAAGGGAGCGGGCTGATTTTTTTCCAGGTCCGGGCAAGGTGTGCGAAGTGCGGAATGGATTTCGCGGCCTTGGTCGCCAGCGGACCGGCGGAGATGGCGTTGACGCGAACGTGCTCACGCCCATATTCGCGGGCAAGGGCGCGCACGAGCGCTTCGAGCGCCGCCTTGTTGACGCCCATCCAGTTGTAGTACGGGAATGCCACCTGCGACTCGAACGACAGTGTGACGATTGATCCACCGTTCTCCATCTTCTGCAATCCAAAGTGGGAAACGGTGGCCAGCGAGGCGCAACTGATATGGAAGGCCTGCTTGATGTCTTCGTAGGCGGGGGTATACATGTTGTCGCCTAGGCAGGTTTTTGGGTTCGCAAAACCGATGGAGTGCAGAAGACCATCGATTGGGCCGGTCTTGGAAAACAGGTTGCGGACCTCGTTCTCAACCGTCACATCGCAATATTCAAAGCGCATCGCAGCCTTTTGCTCCTCGGTCAAGTCCTTGCTGCGGTCGAAAAAGATGCGCTTCATGCGTTCGCTCTGCACCGTGTAGATCACGTTTCCGCCCATTTCCTCGATCATCTTGCCGGCGGCATAGGCGATGGAATCCGTATTCAGCAGCCCCATCACGACATAGGTACTTCCTTTTTCAATCATTTCCCATACTCCTTTTCTTTTAAAACGGGCGCAAACCTATCAGGTTTCCCATGTTTTGCAATCGGGTAATCCAACGATTTTTAAGCACAAAAGGAAAGCGGTTTCTCACCGATTCGGTGCTCTCGGGGAAACCGCAAATACGGACGGGTTATGGGCGTTTGGACTTGAGAGGGGCAACCGCTTGCCCTATATTTCCTCCTCGTTTTTATCAATTGGCAGAAAGAGGTGTAGATGAATATCGTAGTATGTATCAAGCAGGTGCCCGATTCAGACAAGGTCACGATCGACCGCGAAACCAACCGTCTGAATCGCGCAGGGGTTCCAAGCATTATAAATCCGTTCGACGAGAACGCGCTTGAAATGGCGTTGCAGCTCAAGGACAAGCATGGCGGGAAGGTCACCGTCGTTTCCATGGGCCCGCCGCAGGCCGAGGAGGCGCTCCGTACGGCGCTCTCGCACGGCGCGGACGAGGCGATCCTGATTTCCGACCGCAAGTTTGGCGGCGCCGACACCTGGGCGACGTCCTACACCATCAGCCTCGCCATCAAGAAACTCGAAGAGGTCGATCTGATCCTCTTCGGCAAGCAGGCGATCGACGGCGATACCGCACAGGTCGGCCCCGGCGTGGCGCACTTCCTTGATATTCCAATGCTCACCTACGCAAAGGGCGTCGAGGTTACCGGCGACACCTTCAAGGTCGACAAGGTCACCGAAGACGGCTACGAAATATGGGATATCGACAAGCCTGCCGCCCTCACCGTCGTGAAGGAAGCCAACGAGCTGCGCATGCCGTCGCTCAAGAAAAAGATGGCGGCCAAGAGGGCTGAGATCCCCTGCTGGGGCTACGACGAACTCAATCCCATCGACGAAAACATTGGACTGGCTGGATCGCCCACCAAGGTAAGCAAGGTCTTCGCGCCACCGGTCAAGCTGAACAAGGAAATCCTCTCCGGCGAGCCGTCCGAGATGATCACCGAACTGATCCACAAGCTGAAGGAGCAACACGTACTATGAGCACAACAAAGGAACTTTGGGTATATGCGGAGCAGCGCGACGGCAAATTGGCCGGCGTGGTGCAGGAACTCCTCAGCGAAGGACAGATCCTTGCCGAAAAAGCGGGCTTCACCCTCGCCGCCGTATTGCCTTCCGCAAACGGTGCCGAGCTTTGTCAGGAACTCTATAATTTTGGAGCAAAGAAGGTCTACACCATCGACGACCCGAAGCTGGCCAACTACCAGAACGACTACTATTCCCGCGCGGTGGCCCAGCTCATCAACGAGATGAAGCCGGAAATCGTGCTCTACGGCGCAACCACCATCGGCCGCAGCCTCGCGCCAACCGTCGCCGTGATGGTCAACGCCGGCCTTACCGCCGACTGCACCGAACTCGACTTTGATGTGGAAGCCGGCAACCTGCTTCAGACCCGTCCGGCGTTTGGCGGCAACATCATGGCAACGATCATCTGCCCCGACAACCGTCCGCAGATGTCCACCGTCCGCTCCAACGTCTTCAAGAAGACCAAGCTTTCCGACAACGAAGCCGGCGAGCAGATCGAATATCCGGTCGACCTCTCCGACGTTCCGGAGCGCATGCGCCGCCTCGAATCGGTGCATGAAGCCGATACCAACAGCATTGACCTCAACGCCGCGCAGTTTATCGTTTCCGGCGGACGCGGGGTCGGCAAGCCCGAAAACTTCAAGGTGATCTACGACCTCGCCGCCGAGCTCGGCGCCGCCGTCGGCGCATCGCGTGCCACGGTCGATGCAGGCTGGATCTCGCACCACCACCAGGTAGGGCAGACCGGCAAGACCGTCTGTCCGGTCATCTATGTGGCCTGCGGCATTTCCGGTGCCATCCAGCATCTGGCCGGCATGCAGAGCTCCGACATGATCATCGCCATCAACAAAGATCCCGACGCGCCGATCTTCGATATCGCCGACTTCGGTCTTATCGGCGACCTGCACGAAATCGTGCCGGAATTCAAAAAGCAAATCGCAGCATTTAAAGCCTAATTCAAAGCATTAAAAACAAGGAGAAAACCATGGGAAATATTCACTGGGGCATCACTGAAGAGCAGCAGGAAATCGTCGACCTGATCGACGATTTCGGCAAGGAGCGCATCGTTCCGGTACGCGCGGAACTCGACGAAAAGGGAATCTTCCCTGCGGATATTCTTAAAGAACTCGCGCAGATGGATCTGATGGGGCTATACATCTCCGAAGAATACGGCGGATTCGGCGCAGACCATATGGGCTTCACGTTGGCGATTGAAACGATGTCCAAATACTGCATCGGCATCTCGGTCTCCTACGCAGCCAACGCCCTCGGCGCCGATCCGATCATTCTCGGGGGTTCCGACGAGCAGAAAAAGAAATTCCTCTCCCCGCTGGCCACCGGCGAAAAATGGGCCGCCTTCGGCCTCACCGAAGCCAACGCCGGCTCCGATGCCGGCGGCATCCAAACCACCGCCGTCAAGAAGGGCGACAAGTATATCCTCAACGGCACCAAGCAGTGGATCACCAACGGCGGCGAGGCCGACATCTATACCGTCTTTGCCGTCACCAACAAAGCCAAGGGCGCCCGCGGCGTCTCCTGCTTCATTGTTGAAAAGGACACCCCCGGCTTTAGCTTCGGAAAGAAAGAAGACAAGCTCGGTATCCGCGCCTCCACCACCCGCGAACTGATCTTCGAAGACTGCGAAATCCCTGCTGAAAACCTCATCGGCCGCGAAGGTGCGGGCTTCCTGCTCGCCATGAAAACGTTCGACGTCTCCCGCCCCGGCATTGCCGCGCAAGGCGTGGGACTGGCGCAGGGCGCGCTCGACGAAGCCGTCAAGTATGCCAAGGTGCGCAAGCAGTTCGACAAGCCGATCATCGCCAACCAAGGCCTGCTGTGGATGCTCGCCGAAATGTCCACCAAGGTTGAAAC
>DAOVNC010000394.1 GCA_030630445.1 Kiritimatiellales bacterium
AGCTCCGCCACCGAAAGCTCCGCCTGATCGATCGACCGCAGTATCCGCAGCCGCCCCTCATCCGCCAAGGCTTTAAAAATGTCGAGAATATCACTCATGATCCAACTCCGATTTCACCAGCCGATATTTCTGCAACCGGCTGGTAGGTTTTTCAGGAATCGTCATTTCAATGAGGCCTTGGCTCAGCAGTTCTTTAATCCGCATCTTCAATTTCCCGGAAACCCCTTTGTGCCCCAAAGCCTTGGCGAGCTGGCTGCGGCCGAGTGTCTCCTCCGACAATGCCGACAGGATTCTTTCCCGAATTGACTCTGGCCCCGACTCAGGCCCCGACTCGGGCCCCGGGCGCGCTTCTTTTTTCACAAGCCGGTATTTTTGCAGGCGACTGGTTGGCTTGTCGGGAACGGTATATTCAATCACACCCTCCGACAGCAGTTCTTCAATCCGCATCTTCAGTTTCCCAGAAACCCCTTTGTGACCCAGGGCTTTCGCGAGCTGGCTGCGGCCGAGTGTCTCCTCCAACAAAGCCGACAGGATTCTTTCCCGAATCGACTCAGGCCCCGACTCGGGCCCCGACTCTGGCCCCGACTCTGGCCCCGACTCTGGCCGGGAAAACGAGATGGAATACCAGGTTTCTCCCAGTTCAATGTTGGGTGCGGCCAAATTGTACCCCTTCATGGCATCGCGCATGCGCTTGATCCCGGAACCAATGTTCTCAACCAGGGACATCCGTTCGAGTAGCGAAAACAGCAATGTGTTCCGGGGGCGGCTGATCCGGCCTAGGTCGTTGCGCTTAAGCCCGGCAACCAATCCGCCGGGATTGATAAATTCAACGCGATCCTGAAAAAGATTAATCTGGACATGGTCTGTCAAACGGTAGTCCCGATGGGCGATCGCATTGAGCAGCGCCTCCCGCAAGGCCTCTTCCGGCAGTTCAAGTTTTTCAACACGGGCTCCGGCTCCAATAATGTATTCGGTGTTGAGATGCGCAAGCAACCACCCCATGGCTCCCTTGAAATCAGCGGCCACGCCATCAAAGAAAACTTTTTTATCCAACACCTTGCTTTTACCGGTTCCCTGGAAAAGAACGCATACCACCGAGGCCTGCAGAAAAAATCTCGACACATCCTTGCTGAAAAGCAACACACCGGCATTCACCATTTTTCCGTCGGCAACCAGCTGTAGATTGCGCAAGACATCCGCCTTTCGAAGTCCGGCAGGCAGGGATGCCGAAACGGAAAAGTCCCTGTATTTGCGGGCATCCATGTCGGCATCCAGCGAAAAGGCGGAACAGGGCTGGCGGTCAAACTGGATCAAACCCTCCTTGAAAAAGAATTCGCGGATTTCAGCGCGGCTCATCTGTTGGCAGGTGGAGGCATCGCGCAGGTAGAACTTTCCATTGGCGGAATAGGGCTTGTCCACTCCCGACGGCACCGATACAACGAGAACCCCTTCCACCACGTCCATTCCCAGAAGTAGCGAAGGTTCCATGGAGCGAGCGACATTCTGTACTTCCGATTTCACGCGGTTGAGGTTTCCAATACCGACGATGGTTCCAGCGTCATCCACACCCACCAGAATCCGGCCGCCGCCGGAATTGGCAAACGCACAGATCTCGCGGCCCAGATGCGCCGCCGTACGCTTAAACTCCAGCGAAAAGCCTTCGCCCACCGCAATCAGCTTTTCCAATTCATCTTTGCTCGGTTTTTGCATTTTCTTTTCTGCCGCCAGCACCTTGGGAATCTCGCTTACAATCCATATATCCGAATTTCCGGATAAAAGAATATTCAGCCGTCGCTGTCAACGTCCTTGAACGGAAATCGACGCTTTCCGCTTGTTTTTGAACCCGCCTGCCCCAAGTTTACTGGGTTTTAAGAAACGTTCGTAGTTCCGCCTTTAGGCGGCATCCACGTTCGGCTCACAGACCGCCTAAAGGCGGAACTACAAACCCGCTTCAAAGGGAACAAGATGAAGATGGTTAACAACGCAATTTCAATCGGTTCGGTTTTGGGGATACCCATCCGGTTGCATATCTCGCTACTGATCGTCATTGCCCTCGTTCCCATCATTCTCAACGTCGGCCTCTTGGTGACCCTTATTTTTGCGGCGGGAATTTTAGGTAGCGTGGCGCTGCACGAACTGGGGCACTCCGTGGTGGCCCGGGCGAAAGGCAGTTATATCCACGAGATTGTCCTCTACCCGTTCGGCGGTGCCGCCAAGATATCGAATATTCCAAAGCGCCCGATGGATGAAATCCTGGTCGCTCTGGCCGGGCCGGCGGTGAGTTTGGCGCTCGCGTTGCTTTTCCGTCAAATCGAGTGGCTGGCATTCCTTGGCTATTTGAACGGGATGCTCTTTTTCTTCAATATCCTACCGGTCTTCCCGATGGATGGAGGGCGGGTGCTGCGTGCCGCCTTGACGATCAAGAAAGGACGCGTGGAGGCCACCCGCTTGGCCGCGACGGTGGGGAAATATTTTTGCGGTCTATTTGTGCTGGTCGGGCTCTTCGGCCTGCCGTTCCAGGTATTCGGTTTAATCGGCCCGTTTAAGCACAACTTCATGCTCGCGTTCATCGGGTTCTACATCTACCGCGTTGGCCAGATGGAATACCGGATGGTGCGGATGGAACACCAGAGCAACCCCTTTAGCGGCCACCGGGAGGGAAATATGGATATGGAGGTGGGTCCTCCGCCTTATGCCGGAAGCGAGCGTGGATTCGGTTCCATTGCAGAAAAATTGCGCAACCTATTCCGCCGCTGATTCCGTCTTGGGAATCCTTTGGATCGGCACGTACAACTCGTTTTCCTTCGCCTGCTTGCGCGCCACATGTTCCAGATACAAGAATTGCCACAACCCGATGCCCACCAAGAGCACCACAACCACAATCAGGACACCCCACCAAAAGTTCTTTTCATTTCCTTTCTTCCGGGAAAGATGAAGCAGGCGGCGCAAACCCGAGTTCTTGCTTCGGCGCTTGCGATCATGCTCGTCAAACGTCCGGAGGCTCGAAGAGCGACGGCGGCGGCCCTTGCGAAACCGCGGATCGTCCGACGTCTGCTGGATCGGCTCCCTATTCTTATAAATATCGGTCTCTGACATCTCTCGCTTCCATTCGGAGGGTGAATCACAAAAAGGTATCTGAGTTCCCTTCCCGCGTCCATTCATAAATCGGCGCAAGAAGAGCATGCTTCGCTGTGGCCCCTTCACCGCACACAACGGCCGCGGGTTCAAAAATGTGCCCTAATCAAGTAGCTGAACCGTTTTTTGGATCATGCCTCGGTTTGCTTCGACGACCTGCGCGGCGCGGGAGCCGAGGG
>DAOVNC010000311.1 GCA_030630445.1 Kiritimatiellales bacterium
AAACGGGAGCGGTTGAACTTGGCATCACCGAAAGGCGATTCCGACAGTTGCAAGCCAGCTACCTGCGAGCTTGCGGCGAAGGCAAGCAGACCCAATGGCGACCAGGCACGTCGGGCGGGAACCGCCAGCGGACGATGCCTGCCTGTTCAAGGCCTCGGTCGCGAACACGGATACTCGCCTGAAAGCCAAGCGCGTCCCGAACCAGATGAAGATCATGTGGGACACCGCCCGCGACTTCCGAAGCTATCTGCGCGAACACCCCGCCGATACGGACTATGCGCTGCTGGTCGATATCACCATACCTACCCACCACGTCCATATCGTTCTCTGCGAGGGTTCCGGTGAATGGGTAGCGGCCACCCTCATGAACAACCACCACCCGGAGTTCAAAGAGGTGAATCCAAAGACGCTCGAAGATTGCGTCACCCTCGCCTTCCGGCGATTGGAGGAAAAAGGATCAAGGAATAATCCGGCATTACTCGTAGCGCAGGGCGTCGATGGGGTTGAGGGCGGCGGCCTTGCGGGCGGGCCAGATGCCAAACAGGACCCCGATGATGGCGGAGAAACCAAAGGCCATGTAGATGGATTCCGGTGTAATGAGTACCGACCAGCCGGATACCTTGCTCATAATGATGCTCGCGCCGGCTCCAATTCCCGCTCCGGCACACCCACCAAAGAAACTGATGATGAGCGCTTCGATGAGGAACTGCATCATGATGTCCTTGCGTCGGGCACCGAGCGCCTTGCGCAGGCCGATCTCGCGGGTGCGCTCGGTGACGGATACAAGCATGATGTTCATGATGCCGATTCCGCCAACAACGAGCGCGATGGCGGCGATGCTCGACAACAGCAATGCAAGAATATCGCTGGTGGAGGAGATGGTGTCCTGGATTTCGGCGAGGTTGCGGACCTGGAATGGATTCGCGCGCGTTCCGGTGCGGTGCCGCTTGGCAATGAGTGCAAGAATATCGGCTTGGGCGCGGTCCATGTTTTCGGCTTCGTCAATCTGGATTTCGATACGCTCCACATACTTTTCACCAAACAGCCGATACATGGCCGTGGTGAGCGGGATCAACACCATATCGTCTTGGTCCGAGAAGCCGCTGCTCCCCTTTTCGGGCAATACACCGATCACCAGGAAGGTCTGGCGGTTAACCTTGATTTCACGGCCAATGGGATTTGCGCCGCCAAACAGTTCGCGCACCGGGGTCAGGCCGATCATCGCAACCCGGGCGCGCCCGGCGTATTCCTCGGCCGTGAAGAAACGGCCAAACTGCGGTTGGTACGAGCGCATCTCCTCGTAGTCGACATCCACCCCCTGCACCCGGCAGCTCCAGTTTTTGTTTCCGGCCTTGAGTTGCGCGGTCTTATCGACCGTCGAACTGACGTAGTCAACATGCGCCACCTCTTCGCGAATGGCGCGGGCATCGCCTTCGTTCAACCGCGAGGTCGAACCCGAGCCTTGGCTTACCCCGCCCCGCGATCGGCGTTCAGGCATGAGCATGAGCAGGTTCGAACCCAGGCGGCTGAGCTGCTGTTCAACCGCGGCTTTCGCGCCGTTGGCCAGTGCAATGGTGGCGATTACCGCCGCCACGCCGATCATGATTCCGAGCGCGGAGAGCGCCGTGCGCACTTTGTTCGAGAGAAGCGAGCGGATGGATTGCTTGACGAGAATATAGCTTTCGCGGATGGCGTGCAGACCGAACGACTTCGTGCCGGCCTCCGGCTCAACCGCTTTTCCAACCGTTGGAACTTCGGGGGCGTTGGGATTCACGGCATCGGATAGGATTTTCCCGTCTTTGAGCTCGATGATGCGGTGGGCATGGTTGGCCACGTTTGCGTCGTGCGTCACCAGGAGCACGGTTAGGCCGCGGGCGTGCAGCTCGCTCAGGACGTCCATGATTTCGCGCGCGCTCTTGGAATCGAGGTTGCCGGTCGGTTCGTCGGCAAAGATGATGGAGGGGTTGTTGACCAAGGCGCGGGCAATGGCGACGCGCTGCTGCTGGCCGCCAGAGAGTTCGTTTGGATGGTGCGTGATGCGATCGCCAAGCCCCACGAGTTCGAGCATCTTCCGGGCGGCATCGGTCTTTTTGCCGTTGCGGGCATAGACCAGCGGCAATCCGACGTTCTCCAAGGCGCTGGTACGTTTCAGCAAGTTGAATTGCTGGAAGACAAAGCCCATTACACGGTTGCGGAAAGCCGCCAGTTCGGTATCGCTGAATCGGGTGACGTCGTGCCCGTCGATCTCGAACGTTCCGGTATCTGGAACATCCAGCAGTCCGAGGATATGCATAAGCGTCGATTTTCCGGATCCCGACACTCCCATGATGGCGACATATTCACCCTGCTCTATGGTCAACGAAACGCCATCGAGTGCATGCACTTCAACCTCGCCCATCTGATAGGTTTTCCGAATGTCTTCGACTTTGATCATGGCTATCGGCGCCCGCCGCCTCCCGATGGACGAGATGGCATAAACGGGCTTCCTCCGGAGGGATCCTTTGCGCTGAGTGTGATTTTCCGGATCAGCACTTCGTCGCCCTCTTCGAGTCCTTCGAGAATCTCGGTGTAGGAGCCATCGCTAATGCCGATCTTGACGATTTTTTGTTCAGGGTTCTCGGGATCGCCGGAGTCGATCAATACAAACGACACCGCGTTGCTTTTGCTTCGCTTGCCTCCGCCTAGTCCCCCGCCCTGTCCGCCGCCCGGACGACCTCCGCCCGCCGCGAACTGGGCAAGGCGCTCCTGGATTTCAGCGTCGGACATTCCTCTTTCGCGCATCCGTTGCATCATCATTGCTTTGCGGTCCGCATCCGCTCCGCCGGCCTGTTTTTCGCCACCGGGATCCCCTCCCTTTTCGGGAGCCTTTTCTCCGGCGGATTTCTGCTGGATGGATGAAGCGGGAACCGTGAGCGCCCCCTTCTTTTCTTCAATGGTAAACTCAAGGTTGGCGGTCATGCCGCTACGGGCAAACGGCGGGAGCCGTTCGGGACGGACGTCCACCTCGTACATCGTCACATTGCTGACGATGCGGGCGTCGTAGGCGATTTTTTCCACCACGCAGGGGAATGTGCGGTCGGGATAGGCTTCCAGTCGGACATCCACCTTCTGGGCCACCTTCACGAGCCCGATATCGGTTTCGTCGAGATCGGCAACCACGATCAAGTCGTCGGCAATCACCACGATGGCATCGTTTGCACCGATGGACTGGCCGGGCTCGAAGTTGCGCGCAATGATGGTTCCTTTGAGGGGTGAGATAAGCGGGGAGGGTTTGTAGAGCTCCTGCCAATATTCGAGCTCCTCTTCGCTGGTGGCCAGGGCGGCATCGAGCAACGTGGCGCGTTCGGTGGAGCTGACCCAGCCGAGAACCTGCCCCTTATCCACCAAATCGCCTTCATCAACCTCCAGTTCCTCAAGCCGTCCGGCGATGGGCGGCTTGACGTCGAGGCGGTTGCGCGGCTTGATTTCGCCGGTCGATTCAACCGTGGTGTGCAGGTCGCGGATCTCGGCTTTTGCCCGGTCGTAGGAAACCTTTGCATCGTCCGGTTTTTTTACCTTGGCGGTGTAGTACCCGTATCCCCCGCCACCCAGCACCGCGAGAACCACAATCCATTTAATCGCTTTTTTCATCTTATTCGCCCTCTTCCGTCGTCTGCCAAACACTCCTGCCCAGCGCATTCTTCCAGCGCGCCTGCTCGATCTCCGAGGTGCGGCGCCGTTGCAAGTGCGTCTTTCCCTGATTGATCAAGTTGCTCTCGATAATATCCCAGTCCTCGTACGAAAGAAGTCCTTGCTTGTATTTGGCGGTAGAGATTTCCGCGCGAAGCATTTCGGCATCGTACAGTTCCTTTTGGGTGGCTTCGTTTTCAACGGCATCGATATAGCGGTTCCATTGATCCTGCAACGAGGCCATTAGGGAATTCATTTTGTCCATCAGATCCATTTCCGACTGGATCACTTTTTCCTTGTCCGCCGCCACATTGGCGCGGTTTCGGCCGCCGGTAAACAACGGCATCGATGCGTTCAGCCCCGCGCTCCAGGAGCCGCCCCACCGCTCCCAGCCATCACTGGCCACGGTGCCAATCCTGGCCGATAATCCCACGCGTGGAAAACGATCGCTCCGCGTGACCCGCAACCCCTGCTTGGAAGCCTCGATCTGCGTCTCTGCAATCAAGTAATCGGTCGTCTGCTTCATCAGCATTTCGAGTTCGTTCAATTCTTGCGGGGGACCGGCCTGTAGACTCCCGCTCCCGCCATCCGCAGGATCCATTTCCCCCATCGCTGCCGCCAGGTTTCGCAAGGCATACGTCAGCGAGCGCCCCGCTTGGCGCGCTTCATATTCGGCCTGGGAAAACTGGGCC
>DAOVNC010000265.1 GCA_030630445.1 Kiritimatiellales bacterium
CCTCGCTCGGCGCCACCTGCGACATTGCCATGGCTCGCGAAGCCCTCAAAGGCGCTATCGCCGCCTCCAACGTGCTGAACGAAAACGTTTCCAAGGATTGGAAAACCTCGATGGATAAACTCGTTCCCTACAAGATCGGCCAGCACGGCCAGCTTCAGGAATGGTACGAGGACATCGATGACCCGAAGGACCAGCATCGGCACCTCAACCACCTCTTTGGCCTGCATCCCGGAAGCCAGATCAGCCCAACGCATACACCGGATCTGGCCGAGGCCTGCCGCACCACCCTCACTCAACGCGGCGACGGTGCTACCGGCTGGTCGATGGGCTGGAAGATTAATTTCTGGGCGCGGGTGCACGACGGGGACCACGCCCACCTGATGATCCGGAACCTACTCAAAAAAGGAACCAATCCGAATCTGTTTGATATCCATCCACCGTTCCAGATCGACGGCAATTTTGGGGGATGCGCGGGGATTGCCGAGATGCTGTTGCAGAGCCACTACCACGCCGAAGGCGGCGAGGTGGTCCTCCTGCCCGCCCTGCCCAGCGCATGGCCCACTGGATCGGTAAAAGGTCTCCGTGCGCGTGGCGGCTTCGTTGTCGATATCGCGTGGAAGGACGGTAAGCTGACCGAGGCCAAGGTGACGGCCACCCAGCCCCGCAAGCTCCTCGCCCACTGGGGCAACAAAACATGGAAGCACACGCTGAAGGCCGACGAAACCGTTACGCTCACCCCTTGACTGAAAGGGCTATCCGGAATCCCGCTTCCCCGCCTGCGGGAAGCCGGTCAACGGGTCGCTGGGTTCCGGGAGCGCTGCGCCACCTCGTCTTTGCGAACCTTGGCGTCGCCGAAACCTTCAGGCATCCAGACGGGTAGGTTCTCCACCTGCCCGATCGCTTCCGGACTCATGGGAATACCCCAAAGATCCTGCATGAAGGGGGCGAGGTTGTGTTGTGTGGCTTGGGACATGCGGACGAGAAAAGCATCCCGCTTGGCTTGGTTGTCTTTCGGCAAAGCGTCGGGACGAGTGTCCTGATCGTTCGTATAGCCCGAGAGGACGGTCTGGATGGGTGACCAACCAAACTGGTCGCGCAGTTGCAGATACATGGACAACTTTTCCCCCGGTCCCAGCTCGGGAAATGGTTTTTGCATGGCCAACGCTTTCCGGGCTTTCTCTCCGACCGTTTCGGCGGAAGCCGTCCAGCTCCAGCCGCCCCGATCCGCCATCCCGAGGGCATCCATCGCGTGGGAGGAGAAAAGGTTTACGGTCGTTTCGATGGAGCCGTCGAAGGTGTAGGGGCTGTTCCATCCCCACGCCTTGTCCGGTCGACGCTGGGCTTCGTGACCCAGCTCGTGAAACCAGCCCCAGTTTCCCCGAACCTTGAGTTTATCCAGATCGATCATGCCCCGGCATTGCTTCTGCGGTCCTTGGGCGGGATATCCGGCGTGGAAAAGCCCGGCGGAAATCTGTACATCCACATTCACCCGCTCCGGTCCGGAACGGATATGCGCCATGCCGCCCAGCTCATCATGCAGGGCCACCACCGTGTCCCAATATTTCAATAGCTCGGTGGGATCGTCCAGATCGCGAATCCATTCCGATGGAAACGAAAAGGCGATTCGATCCGTCACAAACTCCGCATAGGGGGCCGGAGCCTTGCGCAGCGTGTTCCGCCACTTTTTCACATCGGTTTTTCCAAGCACAAAATAGGGGGTCTCCAGCGCATTTCGGATTTTAACGCGAAACGCCTCCCCTTCGCGCGGCCGTCCACCCGTATCGATATAAATGGCTCCACCATAGGCACCCGCCACCTTCACCGTGTTTTCCTCCACGGGAAAACTGCGCGCAGGAGACGAAGGGATCCGTCGCAGCGCATGTTTGATGGGAATATTATCCCGATGCCCCGACACCTGCACCCGCAATCCTTTTCCAACCCATTCGTCAGGAAAAACCACCTCCACCACCTCGCCGGGAGCCGCGTAGAGTCCCGTCGAATGCCAACGCACAACGGAAGGGTCGATTTTCACGGTGCGGCCTACGCGCCGTGCGTTTTTCGGAATTTCGCCGAAGATATCCCCAGCGGCGGGATGGGCGGGAACCTCTTCGGGAGGCAGGCTGTTGAGATAGTCCCCTGCTCTTTTGAGGATAAGCTTTTCACCTTCATCCTTAACAACCTTCAATTGGCCCTTCGCATTTTTGCCAAGGGTTTTTCCGGAACGCTTGCAACAGGCCACCTGAATGGCCTCGCGCTTGTCCGGTGAAAGTTTCCCCCACTCTTTTCGGGAAAGTTTTTGTGCCAGGGCCGCCTGCTGTTCCTTTGGAAGCTGGTCGTACCGGGAAATGTCCCGGACGAGGGATGGCTCCTCCTCCGCAAACCCCACCGACAGCATAGAGAGGCACAAAACAAGGCATACGTCACGCACGCGGTGGAATATCGGTTCATTAACGCTCATAATCACTCCTGTCCAAGAATTGGAAAGCCGACCTCCTTCACCCGATTGCCGGGCAGGCCGTTTATTACTGAAGAGGTCGGTTTTCAACTTCAGTTTTGGACAGGTACGACGAACAATTCCTCTTTTCCGGAATGGAAAAGGGAACTCCCCCAATGGCACGTCCCTAAGCCTTGCCTTTCAGATACTCCGTCTCCGTTTCACTGCGACGGAACTACGTAGATACGCCCCTATGTAGTTCCGCAATACCGTGGAGAGTGGGGTTTGGCGAGAACATGGCGCGTAGCGGCTTAGTTCAACCAAGGAAACACAACGTGGCGTATTCGTTGGTCAGGTGGTAGTTGGTTGCCGAAAGAGCGGGAGCCATGCTCAGTTCGGGATCGGCCAGTTCCGAATTGTTATAGTTGTAGCGCCCGCAAAAGATGTTCCACTCGGAACCCGGGCCCCATGATGCGCCGAAAGCCTGCAACTGCTCCACCGGAACCCACATTTCCGCCTTCCATCCCGTAGCGGTTTCCGCGGCGGCAACCTGCAGGTCATGGAAGTCGTGCGCATGCAAGAACTGATCAAGGACCATGCCCTCGCGCTCGCGCGGGAAAAACAACGTGGTCTTGTTGCCAAACGGGGTGGCGTACATTTCCCAGCAGTAGGTATCGTCGGCGGGCTTTGCAAAGAGTTCGAGAACATCGCCCGATTCGAAGTGCAACTCTTCGTCGTGGCGGTTTTGGGCGACCAGAAAGGAGTCCTCCAGTGCGGCCCCGACATAGAGCCCGTCTTTGTTCCAGGCGAACCAAACCTCGGCACCTTCAACCGGGGTTCCATCCCGATCCGTGCTGAACGCAAAAGGATAGGCCGTCGCGCGGCTGCGGATCCCATCGTAACGCCCGGCCTCCATCGGATTGACCGGACTGTGGACTGCCTCGAAAACCGTCTTCATCATATCTCCTGTTCCTCCCAAAACGCACGGAGTGTACAAAATACATCCGCAGACTCAAACCCATCCCATCAAATAAATTCCCCCTGAAGGCTATCCTGAATCATTAGCGACTTTTCTCGCAAAGGTGTAGTGCGGGGCTCTCTGCTTGCAGAGGGCGCGCCCCCTTCGGGAGGCACGCGCTACACCCACAAGGCCAAGAAAACACAGGGTCGCTAATGATTCAGGGAGATCCATCCAACGCGTTCCAACTTGAACCAAGAACCCCGTCCGTGTATAAGTCACCGCTCTCTTCGGAAGCATCGAAATCAATACCCATGGAGGCAGCCCGTATGATCAAACCACAATATGCCATGAAACCCATCCTCCTTGCCTCCGCCCTGCTGGTCCTGTTTTCCCTGCCAGCCGCCGCAAAAGCGAAACAACCCAACATCCTGTTTTTTCTCGTCGACGACATGGGCTGGCAGGAAACCTCCGTCCCCTTCCACACCGAACGGACCAAACTCAACGACATCTACCGCACGCCCACCATGGAAAAACTGGCCAAGGAAGGGCTGCGCTTCACCAGCGCCTATGCCTGCGCCATCTGTTCGCCAACGCGCGTGAGCCTAATGACCGGCCAGAATGCCGCACGCCACCGCGTCACCTGCTGGACACTGGACAAGGACAAATCGCCGGAAGGCGGCAATCCCCTTCTGAAGTCCAGCCCATGGAACCTCAACGGCCTTCAGCCAATCGGCTCGGATATCCCCCGCTCCGTCGAGGCCACGACGCTGCCGGAACTTCTGCGCAAGGCGGGCTACCGCACCATCCACGTCGGCAAGGCCCACTTCGGCGCCGCCGACACCCCCGGTGCCGACCCCGCCAACCTCGGCTTTGATGTCAACATTGCCGGACATGCCGCAGGCGGCCCCGGTTCCTACCATGGCGACAAGAATTTCTCCGCCGTCTGGCGGAACGGCCGCAAGATCTGGGATGTGCCGGGACTGGAAAAATACCACGGGCAAAAAATAAACCTCACCGAAGCCCTCACCCGGGAAGCCATTGCGGAGCTCGAAAAAACCGTTGCCGCAAAGAAACCTTTCTACCTCTACATGTCCCACTACACCGTCCACGCCCCTTGGGAAGACGACCGGCGCTTCATTGAAAAATACCAAGGCAAAGGCCTGCCCAAACAGCAAACCACGCTCGCCTCCATGCTCGAAGGCATGGATCAATCCCTCGCCGACCTCCTCGCCACGCTCGACCGGCTCGGCGTTGCCGGCAACACCATCGTCGTCTTCATGTCCGACAACGGATCGCCCAGTCAGTGCCAGCGCAATCTCCCGCTGCGCGGGCATAAGATCACCGCCTACGAAGGTGGCTCGCGCGTCCCGCTCGTTGTCAAATGGCCCGGCACCGTAAAGCCAGGGCAAACCACCGGCACCCCCGTCATCATCGAAGACATTTTTACAACCTTCCTCGAAATGGCTGGCGTCGAGCCACCGAAAGAGCTAGCCATCGACGGCCAAAGCTTCCTGCCGATCCTCAAGGATCCGGAAACCGACCGCCCCGAACGCCCGCTCTTCTGGCACTATCCCAACTTCTACAGCCGGCCCGCCTTCAGCTCCGTCCGGCAGGGCGACTGGAAACTCATCTACTGGCACGGATCCCAAAAGCTCGACCTCTACAACCTCAAGACCGACCTCGGCGAATCCACCAACCTCTCCGCGCAGCATCCGGAAAAAGCCAAACAACTCGCCGCCGCCCTCGGCCAGCACCTCCGCTCCGTCGACGCCGTCATGCCGATCCTCAAATCAAC
>DAOVNC010000426.1 GCA_030630445.1 Kiritimatiellales bacterium
GGATGATGGCAAAGGCAATGTTGGGTGTTGTTAGAACCACGGTGGCGGGGCTTAGCTTGAGTTGTTCGCGCAGTGCATCCATGAAGGCTTCCGGATTCTGGAGGTGTTCTATGATGTCGAGCATCAGGATGTAGTCGAACGATTCCATATCGAAAGGAAACTGCGGGGTGTTGAGGTCGCACTGGGCATAGCTATCAAAGTTTGCCTCATGCTTGAGGGGCAGTTGGTCGATGCCGCAAACGCGGCAGCCTTTCTTCTTAAGCTCCCCGGCGATAAGCCCTTCGCACGCGCCAATATCGAGAACGCTTGAGTTTGGCTCGATGCGATCAATACTCATGGAGTGCGAGGATTCGTAGCCCTGCTTGAGGGTGTAGTGGCTGGATTCCTGTTCGATATCGTATTTGCGCTTATAGTGGATGGAAAGCTTTTGGAGACGGCTTTGGACACACGCCACGAGGACGTCCCACGCATATTTGATTCCGTTTACATGGCAGACTTCGTCGCCATAGTGGGTTGGAATGGGGGTTTCGTGGATGCGCTGTTTCGCCAGCAAGAGTTGAATGATGATTTCCGTGTCGAAATGGAAGTCGTGCGAATTGTGCTGGAAGGGGATGCGCTGGAGGGCCTCGATGGCATAGGCGCGGTAGCCGGAGTGGAATTCAGAGAGGTGCGCCCCGAGCATCCGGTTTTCGAGAAAAGTAAGAACTTTGTTTCCTGCAAATTTATAGAGTGGCATGCCTCCTTTTCGCGCGGCGCCCTTGGTCAACATGCGCGATCCAAAAACGGCGTCAGCTTGGCCTTCAAGTATGGGGGAAAAGATGTCCTTGATCAGCTCAGGGGCATATTGGCCGTCGCCATGGAGCAGGACTACGGCGTCGAACTGGTTGTTGATGGCATATTGGTAGCCGAGTTTCTGGTTGCCGCCATACCCTTGATTTGCGGGATTGAACAAAACCTTGATGTTGAGATTGGTGTTTTGCTCGCGGAAGCGCTGGGCCACATCGAACGTCTTGTCCTTAGAGCTGTCGTCGATGATCAGGATCTCATAATCGTATTTTTCGAAAATTTCGGGCGGAATCCTCAACAGCACCTCTTCGATGTGGTGTTCGGCGTTGTAGGCTACAATAAATATCAGGACTCTATTCACGGTGTTTTTCCGGGTGGTTGAAAAATGGAACCAACAACCTAGCAAAGCTGTTTATGCGATTAAACTGCTTTTTGCGCTTTGTTCTCTCTTAAATCCATGCAACTTTTTCCTTTTGATAACAGAGGGATATGAAGGTTTCGGTAGTCATCTTAAATTGGAACGGAAGGGATTTTCTCGAAAAATTCCTGCCGGCGGTTGTTGCGCATAGTGAGGGCTGCGCCGAGGTGGTTGTTGCAGACAATGCTTCGCGCGATGGTTCTATTGAGTTTCTCAAGGATCGGTATCCGCAGATCCGACTCATAGAGCATCCGGAAAACGGCGGGTTTTCAAAGGGCTACAACGATGCGCTCCGGCAGGTGGACGCCGAATACTACGTTTTACTCAATTCGGATGTCGAAGTGACGGAAAACTGGATTGTTCCCATCATTGAAATGATGGATGCCGATCCGTCCATCGCCGCGTGCCAGCCCAAGATCCGGAGCTTTCACGAGCGATCAAAATTCGAGTATGCCGGTGCGGCCGGCGGTTTTATCGATGCCTATGGCTATCCCTTCTGCCGGGGCCGTATTTTCGATGTGCTCGAAGACGATCAAGGCCAATATGACGATGCGTGTGAAGTCTTCTGGGCCACGGGCGCTTGTCTGTTTGTGCGCGCAGAAGCGTATCATGCGCTCGGCGGACTTGATGAAGATTTCTTCGCCCATATGGAGGAGATCGACTTTTGCTGGCGACTGAAAAATTCCGGATACAAGATCATGTATTGCCCCGACTCGACGGTCTTCCATGTGGGCGGTGGTTCATTGCCCAAAGAGTCGCCGCGCAAAACCTATCTAAACTTTAGGAACAACTTGTCGTTGCTGGTGAAAAACCTTCCGGCAAAGAGGCTGGGATGGGTGCTGTTTGTCCGCTATCTTCTGGACATGTTTGCTTGGCTGAATTTTTTAGTGAAAGGAAGGCGGGGCGATGCGGCGGCAGTATGGTCCGCTTATTCGCACTTCCTGCGTTCGCTTCCCCGGAACATGCGGAAGCGGCGTGCCCTTCAACAGCCCGATGCGGAGCAGGTATTATGGGGTAGCATCGTTTTCGAGCATTTCGCGCGTGGAGTCATGGTGTTTTCGGAGTTGAAAAAGAGCAAGTGGCATTGATGTGGCTATGGGTTTGTTGACAAATATTCACGATTTCCTGAGCCGCAAGGAGTGTCCGTACACCCAGTTTGCGAAATATGTCCTTTGTGGAGGGATTTCCGTCGTCGTCGATGCAGGGATCTTCTACTTGCTGGCATGGCTGGCATTCCCCTGCCTGCAGGCAGGGGACCCCGCCACGAAGCTCTTGGAACTGCTTGGTTTTTCCGTTCGGCAGGCCTCTCCGGAAACCATCGTCCGGAACTACTGGATCATCAAGGCCTTCTGCTTCTTTGCCTCCAACATAACGGTGTACATCCTCAATGTCCTTTATGTGTTCGAGGCAGGGCGCCACCGCCGCCACCATGAAGTGCTGTTGTTTTTCTCAATTTCATTGTTTATCTTCCTCGGTGGCACTTGGCTGGGGGCGTTGCTGATCAAGCAGGCGGGCTGGCAGACTACCTATGCCTACCTCTTTGTGCTCGTCCTTGGTGTAGTCACCAACTACGCTTTGCGGAAGTTCTTGGTATTCAAGCGATGAAGCTCTCCATTATCATTCCTGCCTACAACGAAGAACTTCGGCTTCCGAAGACACTCAGCGACTATGCTGGCTTCTTTATCGCAAGGTATGGCGATGACGTGGAACTGATTGTGGTGATAAACCATTGCTCCGATGGAACGGAAGGAATCGCC
>DAOVNC010000150.1 GCA_030630445.1 Kiritimatiellales bacterium
AGGGAATCATTGTGACGATTGTCGACCTTTCCCCGCACTATTGGTACTTCACCGCCAAGGGTTCCGTCGACGAACTGAAAGCAAACGCCGCCGATATCCGCAAATTCCTCGAATCCATTAAAATCCAATAGCAACGCCAATGATGAATAAACTTATTGATTTTTTCCTGTCGCTGAAGCTGACGGTGGTGTTGCTGGTGCTGAGCATGATTCTTGTGTTTGCCGGGACGCTGGCACAGGTGGACCAAGGCATCTGGACGGTAATGGATCAATATTTCCGTTGTCTGATTGCCCGGATCGACCTGCATGTGTTTTTCCCGCGCTCGATGGATATTCCCGATGTGTGGATTCCCTTCCCGGGCGGATTCCTAATCGGGTGGCTGTTGGTCATCAACCTAATCACGGTGCATTGGGCCAACTTTAGAATCCAGGTGGGTGGGGGTCGCAAGATCGCGGGCATTTTATTTCTATTGTTGGGTGTGCTGGTGACTGTCGGCGTAATGTTTGGTTGGGGTACGGCATCGGTGGCGGCCACGGAGAGCGATGCGTTCTGGCGGGTTTTCCTGCGGCTCGGGCGCGGCACGCTCGCGGCGGGGGTCTTCTACATCGCCTGCCTGCTGCTCTTCCGCAAGCGCGCCGGCATGGTGCTGTTGCATGGCGGTATCCTGTTCCTGCTGATCGGCGAATTTGCCACCGCGCTCTATGCCGTTGAGGCCAGCATGACGATCAAGGAAGGTGAGACCGTTAATTATATCGATCACTCCCAGCAACTGGAACTGTCGTTTACCGATACATCGAATCCCGAGGTCGATACCGTGACGGTGGTGCCCGGTGATGCGCTGAAGGATGGCGCGCTCATCAAGCCCGATGGGCTTCCGTTCGACATTAAGATTAACCACTACATGATCAACTCGAACAATCCGAAGCCCCTCCAGGGGATTCCGGAACCCCTCCGGAACCGCTATCCGAAATACGAGGGCTACGGCTCTCGCCTCTATGTCGCCGAACAGCCCGAGGCCAGCGGCGCCACCGGTACGCGCAACGCTCCGGCCGTCGACGTCGAGCTTTTCAATCGCGCTACCGGGGACTCGCTTGGGCGCTACATTCTCTCGCTCTGGTTTTATCCAAACTTTGTCAACCGCTCATGGGATATGCCGACCACTTTCAACGTGGACGGAAAAGACTACACGGCCTACTTCCGCTTCCGTCGCGAATATCTGACTTCACCCGGCGGGAACCCCTATTCGATCAAGCTGCTTGATTTTGTGCATGAAAAATACGAGGGCACGCAAATGCCGAAGGATTTCGCCAGCCAGATCCTGCTGGTCAACGAAGGCGATGATGTGAACCGCGAGCTGCGCATCTGGATGAACAATCCCCTGCGCTATGCTCGCCGCACGTTCTACCAATCCGGCTATTTGCCCGATGACAGCGGCACGGTGCTTCAGGTCGTACGCAACGACAGCTGGATGATCCCGTACCTCTCCTGCATGATTGTCTTTGTCGGCATGGCCGCGCAGTTCATCCAGTCGCTGGGCCGCTATCTGAGGAAACCGTAGACGGAGCTTCCAGCTCCGTTGGCATGGGCGAATAATCTTTGGAGTGAACAATGTGCAAGATAGAAATCAATGTCGGATATCCAGCCAAACGGAGCTGGAAGCTCCGTCTACGAGGAGGCGCAAGTTGAAGCGGTCAATTATCACCAACATCATTGTCGTGCTCTTTGCCGTTTGGTTTTTCCAAAGCGGGGCGAAACCGCCGAAGGAAGCCGAGACGGATTTCCAGCTCAATGCCTTTGCGCATTTGCCTGTGAAGTTGGAAGGGCGCAAGAAGCCGATCGATACCTTTGCCCGGAACCTGCTGACGGTTTTGTCGGACAAGCAATCGGTTCGTGTCGACGGCGAAGGGGTTTCGGCGGTCAAATGGCTGCTCGACAATATTTCCGGCCGCCCCGAAGCGATGGACTACAAGGTGTTCCGCATCGAAAACCTCGATGTGCTCTCCAGCCTCGGGCTTGAGGAGCGCAAGCGGTTCCGCTATTCCTACCGCGAACTCCTGCCGGCGCTCAATACGCTGGATGGCGCGGCGCGTTCGGCTTATGGCAAAGAGGATCGGCAACGCGATTTGTACGACAAGCAGGTCATGAAGGTGGCGAACAAGATCTACCTCTTCCAGAACGTCATGGCTTCGTTCGAGGATCCTTCGTCGATCCCGCAAGAGCAGCTGATGGCTACGGCGCAACGCTACATGCGGCTGGAAAACTATTCGATCCCGCTCGTTATTCCTCCCAACTCAGGAAATCCGCGCTGGCGGCCGCTGATGAGCACGCTGCTCGCCTCGCATCCAGCCATGAACACCGTGATCGAGGGGCACGATATTTCCGTCGATCCGCTGGCCGTGCACATGGGCGTGATGCTTGCGGCGTACCGAACAGGTAATGCCGATCTTTTTAACAACGAGCTGATGGAGTATGGCGCGGTGCTCCAGGCCGACAATCCCGCCGTGTTTGATAAGCTCGCCTTCGAGGTGTTCTACAACCGCCTCGGTGCATTCATGAAATCGGCGACGCTCTATCTTTTGGTCTTTATCCTCAGCCTGTTCGGTTGGCTCCTCCGCAAAGAAGGTTTGATCGGCGCAGCGCGTGCACTGATGGTCTGCGCATTTATCCCCCACACCTTCGCCATCATTGCGCGCTGCTTCCTCTCCGGCTATCCGCCCGTCACCAATCTCTACTCGTCCGCCATCTTCATCGGCTGGGCCGCGGTTGCCGCAGGCATCGTTATTGAGCTGGTCTTTCGGAAAAAGGCGGCGGGAATGGGGAATCTGGTTGGCGGCATTGCCGGGTTCGCCACGCTGCTGATCGCGCACTTCCTCGCGGGCGACGGCGACACGATGGAGCAGATGCGCGCCGTGCTTGATACGCGCTTTTGGCTGGCGACGCATGTGATCACCATCTCCTTCGGCTACATGGCTACGTTTGTGGCCGGCACCATCGGGGTATTCTATATCTTCGGCGGCCTTTTCACCCGGCGGTTGGACGAAGAGACCAGCGAAAACCTGTATCGCATGATGTATGGCACCACCTGCTTCGCCCTGCTGCTCAGCTTTGTCGGCACCGTGCTCGGTGGCCTGTGGGCCGACGATTCGTGGGGGCGCTTCTGGGGCTGGGATCCCAAGGAAAACGGCGCATTGCTCATCGTTATTTGGAACGCCATTATGCTACATGCTCGCTATGGGATGATGGTGAAAAATCGCGGATTTGCCGTCATGGCTGTTGCCGGAAACATCGTCACGGCATGGTCGTGGTTCGGCGTCAACCAGCTCGGCGTCGGCCTGCACTCCTATGGCTTTACCCAGTCCGCCAGCTTCTGGCTGTTGGTCTTTGTGCTAGTTCAGTTTACGGTGGTGCTGATTGGGCTCGTTCCGACCCGGCTTTGGAAAAGTTCCAGTTTGTAGATCTACCAGAAACGCAGGGGTAGTTTTTGATCCTTGAATTCAAAGGTTTGCCCGGCGAGATCCTCGCAAATATACACTTCGACGTAGCGGCGGTTCCCTTTGTAGGTGTATTGGGAGTCGTGGATGATGGGAACTTCGGCTAAACCATATCGCTCCTCAAGGATCCTTTTAATCAGCTTGCATGTGGCCAGACAGCGTGGATCTTCAGTTTCATGCCGAATCTCGGTTTTATACTTCTGCGTCACACGATCCGCTGAGAAGGGATCGAAGTGATCTTCGTGTACCACCTTGCTGCCATGCTTCTTGAACACAAACTCCAGATTCAATGATTCAACTTCATTGATCCGGGTGCTGAACAGCTGGATGTATGTGGCTTGGAACATTTTTCCCTCCTCCAAGCTGATGGCAATGTCCTCGAAGGACTTCTGGATCGCGAGGGCCGGGGTATTGTTCGTATGGGAGGGTATCGATTGCGGGTTGGCGATGGTTTCGTTCCGCTGTTGAAGCTCTTTTTTGAGAGCCGCAATCTCGGCAGATTGCCGTTCCAGTTGTTCCACCAGCTGCTTGTTTTTATCGCGCAGCTCCAAAAGTTCGCTTTCCGGAGCCGCAGCGACCACGGTGCCGACCCATAGAATAAACCCGAGGGCGGCACAATACGTTTTGTTTTGTTTATGTTTCATAAAGGGCTCTTCCTTTTAATTTATTCGGGTCAGGCTGGTACCATTGATTCGCGCCACTGGGTTGGTGTCTTTCCGGTTCGCTGCTTGAATTTCCGGGCATAATAGCTCGAATCGGCATAGCCAGCTTTCAGGGCAACCTCTTCGATGTTCAATGTGATATCGGTCAACAGGGTTTTGCTGCGCGCAATGCGTTTCTCTGTGAGGAAGTCGCTAAAGCGTTTGCCGGTGCACCGGTGGAATTCCGAAGAGAAATGATTGGGGGAGATGCGCATGGAAGCCGCGACCTCCTCCACGTTGTACGGCATGCCGGGCTGTTCCGTGATTAAATCCGCCGTGATCCGGATCATTTTTTCAATTTTGCTGGTGGAAATGGATTGTGGTTTAGCGGCGCAATCCGGCGAGGTTGTCGTCAGCTTGTCCACTAGCACTTGGGAGAGATTGTGGTTTCCCGGTCGCGAGGAGAGGGCTTCTTCTAGACGGGTTTCGATGTAGATCTTAAACTGGATTTCCTTGATGATATCCACGGCCATTTGCATGAATTCGCGCGCGAGCTGGCCGTTGTCGTCCAATGCGGGCAGGGCGGCATGGGCTTTTTTTAGTTTGCGCAGATTCAAGCCGAGCGTTTTGCCCACCTTGCGAGCCTCATCCCAGCTGGCGTGTTGCTTGCCGAGGGCTGAAAGACAGCTGCTGACGAGCGCGACCGTTCCGTCCTTTTCGTCCGACAGCGGATGGATCAGGGTTAATGATCCCGCATGGCAGCGATGTTCGGTTATCCCGCCCCGGCAGGCGGCTATGCTCATCATCACATGGCTCATCCGGCATTGTTTTCCGCCCTGCTCGCTAGTTTTGATTAGGGAGCAGAATTCCGGCTGATTAATTTTTCCGGGAATGGCCTGCCCCCAATGATCTCCCGCTGGATAAACGATCAGGAATGAAATCCCGCAGCAACGCAGGGCCAATTCGTTCACTTCCCTGAGCAGGGGATGGTTCAGCGCGCCTGCCCGCAAATTAGGTTCATTACCCATAACACCTTCCTGACTAGCATGATCATCATAGTGGCCTTTAGCTAAAAAGTACTACTCGCTTCACCGTGGAATGTAAAGCGGAATGGTTGGTGACGGAGTGTTGGGGAAGGATAAAAAAAGCCCCGCATTGCGGGGCTTTGGGAGATCACACGGGAAGCCCGTGACAGGGTTGTGTTTGCGCGTATTACTTTTTCTCGGGTTCTTCAACAACGGGTGTTTTCAGGGTCAACAGCCAGTCCACGAGCACTTGGCGCTCCTCGTCTTTGCCCTTGAAGCGCTTCATGTGCTTCTTGCCCTTTTCGGTGGCCACTTTTTTCCGAAGCCACAGGTGCATCCACTCGGAATCGCGTTTGATGCCTGCACCGGAAAGGTCGGGAGATCCTGCGTCATCATCGTCATCATCCCAGCCATCGTCTTCTTCTTCGGCTTTGGCTTTTACTGTGGCGCCGATACCCTTGCTTTGAACCGCATGGCACGTCTGGCATTTGTACTTGACGAAGAGTTTGGCGCCCGGACTCTGATCCTGTTCGACGGCCATGGCACGGCCGACAATAACCAACAGTGCCGCGATCACGAACAAACAAGCTATTCTGATAGTTTTCATGGTTTCATCTCCTAGCAAAGTGCTACTAAACCCCCCTTGGAAACAAGATCCGGACGTGCAAGCACGCCCGAGTCATGATGGAGGATGAATCCGGTTTGCCTAGAACATGGTTCTCACGTTCATGAACACCGAGGACTTGTTGGCATCGCCACTATGCTCGGTATCGATACGGGCATACAGGCCAATGCGGATATTCTCTACCGGGAAGTAGGAGATGGCCGGTGTAATGAACTCTTTCTCCAGGCTCGCCACGTCGTCCGACAGCACCTTGTCGTACTGCAAGGCATAATGCAGCATCTGTCCGTTTGAGAACGTGGTCATGTAGCCCGCAACAATGGAGACCCCGTTAAAGTCGATGTCCATGCCGGTAGCCAAGTCCCAGTTCTCATCATTGCCCATGAGGTACGCAGCCATCACCTCAAAGGCCTTGTAGCGGATGGCGGTTTCCACGGAATAACGTGTATAGTCGTTTTCTTGGACTGCGGTGGCAAAGTCTCTCGTATCCTGCCCTTTGTAGCCCCAGACCGAGACTGCGGAACCTTCAAAATCGGATTCCATGGATTCTGGAAGTCCAAAACGAAGACCGCCCCAATAATGCAGGTTTTGGTTTTGGTCGTGTCCTAGTTTTCCGCTGGTACCTGAATCACCAGGGCTTACGCCGGTCCATGCCATGACGGGGCCTTTATACGCATAATATTGGATTCCAGGGCGCGAACCACTGCTGTTCAGGCCCGTTTCATCAATTCCTGTACCTGCGGCCCCTCCGGAGGATTTCACTCCAAAAATATCGCCTTTTACGGTTCCGAGGATTCTCAGGCGGTTTGGATAGGCACCATATTCCCGAGCCGGGAGGTTGCCGACAACCACGTTGGCCAATGTGGTGTCGAACAGGTTGTGGAAACCAAGTTTCCACCAGCTCACGTGCAGCGAGGTATCCTTAAACTCCATTTCGGTGAAGAAGGAAATGTTTTTGGTAATGCTACCCGCCACAAAGAACTGGATCCAGTTGGCGTTTCCGATGGTTATGGCATCTTCCTTTTTCCCCGCATCCGTTACCGCATTCGAATCCCATCTAGCGACATCGAGATTCAGACGGAAGCCGAGTAGGTTGGAGACCCGATCCATCGCCAGATTGTCGTTGATCGTCTTTTTCCCTTTGGTGGCACCATCCAGCTCTTCGGAGTCGGGATCCTGGTAGCCGTTCCACATGAAGCGCTCACCATAGAGGGTCAGCCGTGGAAATGCCGAGTGGCACGTCGTGCAGGACATGCCGTATTTTCGTGCCCACTGCGAGGTTGCCGACGCTGTTTGCGTAAACACCATCGTTAATATGGCTACCGTTGCCGCCGTGATTGTCATTCTTCCGAGCCTGCTCATTTTGGATCTCCTGTTGGTTTTCCCCTTCGATCTCACTCTCGCCATTTCACCGAACCGACGGCTGAATGGCCCATCCTCGCTGCCACACGCGGAACACAAAGTTCTTTGATGTGATGCTGCATAGGATGGATGCCTGCCACCCAAAAGACCAACCGGACAATTCTACGAAAGCAAGGACAGGAAAAACCGAAGGAACGGCGGGTATTTAGACAGGATGAACAGGAGTTGCAGGACAGGATTCAATCTGGCGGCCCCGTCTGAAACAACTCTCAAATTCTACATCACCGGAAGACCCTCGTGGCAGTCGTCGCAGCGCGATTCCTTCCACTCTTCGTCGATGTCCTTCGGATGCTTGAAGGGGAGTCCGCCGGTGTTGATGCCGGTGATGTCGCGGCCGGGACCCTGGGCAATAATGGTGTGGCAAGAGTCGCAGTCGCGCGAGATGGTTTTTCCCTGTTCATTCTGGTGGTCGCCGTTGTGGCAACGGAAGCAACCGGGCGTGATCATGTGGCCGATGTGGTCGGGGTATTCCTCCCAGCTCACCTTCATTTCCGGGAAAATATTTTGGCTGTAGATGTGCTGTACGGCGGCGATGGCCTTCGCTACTTCCGCCCCGCCGTCGGGATAGGCCTCGGTCAATGATTCCTGAATGGCCTTGAGAGCCTCGCCTTCGGTTTCGTAGTCGCCGGTTAGCGCCTCGATGCCGTTGGATTTGATTCGGGGCATGTCTGCATTGAGCTGTCCGCTGGCGAGCGCCTCGTTGAGGGCGCGCTCGGGGGAGTGGAACTGGTGGGTAGGGCGGTTGTGGCAGTCGATGCAGTCCATGGTGCGGATTTCGGCGGTAGCGATCTGCTCCGGGGTAAGCTGTTGGTCTGTATCTTTGGTTTGGTAAACGGTTTGGTTTCCGGCGGCATCGGTTACGCG
>DAOVNC010000434.1 GCA_030630445.1 Kiritimatiellales bacterium
ATAAGGCCCTTCGTCTTCAATCGGTAGAAACATCTCGATCTGTATCGGAGTTAATTAACGATGCAGTGCGTGATGAACTCGCCGAAGATGCAAATGATCTCGCAATGTTTGAGGCACGAAAAAATGAACCCTCTCTTGATTTTGAGGATTTCGTGAAGGAGCTAAAGCTTGATGGAACCATATAGGATCATTGTCAAGCAGTCCGTTTCAAAGGATCTCAGGAAGATTCCGAAGACAGATGTAAAGCGAATCCTTGCAGTAATTCAGGCACTCGCAGAGAACCCCCGCCCTCCGCAGTCAAAAAAACTCTCAGGACAAGAGCGGTATCGCCTGCGACAGGGAAGCTATCGGATTCTCTACTCTATTGAAGATGAGAATCTTGTTGTCTGTGTGGTCAAGGTGGGCAACCGTCGAGATGTATACCGATAACCGCTCATAAAGGGGTCATGGTGGCATCGCCATGAACCCCGGATTTAGGCATAGCCAAACTTCTTGAGCATCCAGAAGTTTTTGCGCCAGTTTTTTTCGACCTTGACCCAGAGCTTTAGTTTGAAGCGGACACCGTACATTTCGTAGAGCTCTTTTTCGGCCTGCTCGCGCACCCATTTGAGAAGGCGGCCTTTTTCGCCGATGACGATCCCTTTCTGGGAGTGGCGCTCGACGTAGATCGTGGCCACGACGGTCCACTTTTTTTCCTGCTCGTCGATGTCTTCGATCCAGACAGCGACGGAATGCGGCAGTTCGTCGTGCAGGCGGAAGAAGAGCTTTTCGCGGATGACGTCGGCCATGTTGAGCTTGCGGGGATAGTCGGTGAGGATGTCGTCGGGGAAAAGGGGCGGCCCTTCGGGGATATTTTCAAAGAGGGTGTCGAGCAATCCTTCCATGCCGTCGCCGTGCAAGGCGGAAACGGAGACCCAAGCGGGTTCCTGGCGGCTTTCCTTCTCGGCCTTGATTTCCTGCCACAGGGTTTTGTAGGCGGCGGAGCAGTCGTAGTGAAGGTCGGACTTGTTGAGCGCGAGGATGCAGGGCACTTCTTCGCGGGCGATGCGGCGGAACCAGCCGTCGTCCTCCAGCGCGGGTTTTTTGGAGGCGTCGAGCACCAGCAGAATGGCATCGACCCCTTCGACGGCGGAGCGGGCGGCTTTATTCAGGTTCTTGCCGAGATCGCCCTTGGCCTTGTGGACGCCGGGCGTATCGAGGAATACGATTTGTCCGCGCGGCTCGGTGAGGATGGCGCGGATGAGGTTGCGGGTGGTCTGCACCGTGTCGCTGACAATGCTGACCTTTTCGCCAAGCAGATGGTTCGCGAGGGTCGATTTTCCGACGTTGGTGCGCCCAACGATCGATACAATGCCGGCCTTGCCCGTCTCCGGGAATTCTTCAGGAATCTCTGTCATAGCTGCGGGTTGTACCATACCCCGCCCGGAAAGCGTAAAGAATATTTGCGGATTCGCTTTTCGGCGTTGCGCCCGGGCCGCCCTTTAATTATGGTGTTTGGGTTATGAAAAAAGCCTTCCCATTAATTGTTTTCCTTGCTGTTTCCGCTTCGGTTTTCGGGCAAACCAATGCCGTTTTAAAAAGCAGGACCGTCGAGATCGACGGCTATGCCGCCAGGGTGAACGACCGGGTCATCACCCAGGGCGAAGTTTGGGCGGCACTGGCACCGATCATGCCGGAACTCCAGCGCACCTATCAAGGCGCAAGGCTGGAGGCAGAAGTAAAAAAGGCCTACAAGAAGGCCCTCGGCGAGCTGGTGGAGCACGCCCTCATCATGGAAGCGTTCCGTACGCGCGGCGGCCAGATTCCCGACCAATATGTGAACGACGAAATCAAGCGCATGATCAACGACCGCTTCAAGGGCGACGAGGCTCTTTTCGAGCAAGTGCTGGCCGAGCAGAAAAAAACGCGCACCGAATACATGGACACCCTCCGCGAGAAAATGGCGGTGGGCATGATGACCAACGAAGAGGTCTCCCGCCGGGCGCGCGTGACACCGGCGCAGGTCAAAGCCGAATACGAGGCCAACAAAGAGCGTTATTTTATTCCTGAAAAAGTGGAGCACAGCGTAATCCTGCTGAAC
The DNA here is from genome assembly GCA_030630445.1 of Kiritimatiellales bacterium. Classification (GTDB taxonomy): domain Bacteria; phylum Verrucomicrobiota; class Kiritimatiellia; order Kiritimatiellales; family Pontiellaceae; genus Pontiella. The sequence continues at coordinate 2,081 of DAOVNC010000434.1, forward strand.
AAGGGGGCGACCGCAGAGGACCAGGCCGTCAAGCGCCAGGAAGCTGAATCAATCCACCAACGACTGGACGAAGGGGCGGACTTTGGCACGGTCGCGAAGGAGCTCTCCGAAGGAAGTCGAGCCGCCGAAGGAGGAAAGTTCCCCTGGATGCAGCCCAAGGATGTCCGCCCGGAATTGCAGGAGACGCTCAAAACCCTGCCAGCCGGCAAGATCAGCGACATTATCGAGGCCGATACCGAACTCTATCTCGTGAAGGTGCACGCCCGCCGGCAGGCCGGCTACAAAAGCTTCGACGAGGTGCGGCAGCCCATCAAAACCTCCTTGAACGCAAAGGAACGGGAGCGGCTGAAGGCGCGCTGGATTGATCGATTAAAGGAAAACAGCTACGTCCATATCTACGGCGATTCCTGAGAATTTGAGGCTCATCGTAGCTTTTTATGGCGATTCATGTGCCAAAGGCACAACACACCTTAGCATGGGGCACCGCCCCATGTGTTCCAGACGCCCATCCAGATTTGCCTTGGAACATTGTGTTGCCCCTACAGGGCAATGTGGTTCTTCTGCCAGAATCCTTGGGCGTTGCCCAAGGCTAAAATGTGTTGCGCCGTCAGCGCATTTATTGCTCCGGCATGAATAGGTTGTGATTTTGCCGCGAAAGAACGCAAAGAACCCAAAGATGCTATTCTCTCCGCTCCTTTGAGTTCTTTGTGTTCTCTTGCGGCCATCAATTCCTCCAGTACGGGTCTCAACATTTTCGTGCCGGATCTATAGTCAGATCTTAAAAGCCTCTTTCCGGCAACCCTCATCCGATGTCACCATAAAAATCTACGAA
>DAOVNC010000419.1 GCA_030630445.1 Kiritimatiellales bacterium
CAGCCCAGTCAAAGTAGGCCCCTTGTCCCGCACGGTTCGCCCAGCCATCTACGCCCCATGCACGATTTGTGTCTGAATCGCGATAATCTTGCCATTCTCTATTCGATACCTCGCGGAATTCTTTGCGATAGGTGCGGTTCACGATTTCCATACCTGTACGAGCTTTGGCGGCGGCGGACTCGGCAAATTTGCGTTCATCAAAATAATCTACACTCACCGTTGCATTTCCAACGAGCATCGCGCCGGGTTCCGTTTGCCATCCAAAATGGGGGTTGTTTAGCATTTCGTAATAGCGTTGGGTGGCACTCAGATAATAGCCCCAAGCATCGCCATGTCCCTGAGGGTAGAGGCGTTTGGCATCTTCGGCGGTGATGGTTCCGGTCAGGTTGGCGGGATCGCCTTTAATGTTATAGTTCAGCGCATAGACGACCTCGCCGCCATCGATGCCGCGCGTATAGTTCCAGATCATTCGGTTAAAGAAGGGCGATGTCTGGGTCGAGGGTTCCAAGGTGTCGTCCCGACCGCGCAACAACAGCAACTCTTCGTCGAGAAGGGTCGGCACTTGGTTCATGAAGGGGAAGAGACCCGACGCTTCGGCGGCATAGTTTTCGAAGGTAAGCCACTCATTGTTTTTTCCAAAGGAAATGGTGGGGTCGGAGGCATCGGCATAGGCTTCGTTTCCAAGCAGCATGTAGAGATCGTTGATCCGACTCACGACATTCAATAAGGATTGGTTGATCGCGGGATCATTCACGCCGGCATCTAGACTCAACTGTTTGGCCCGTTCCCACACACTGATGTAAATTTGCAAAAGGCCAAAATCGTCGATGTAATCCATGTTCATTGCAACAGGACCTTCGTAGGGCGCGCCCGCCTGACTTATCATGGTAAACGTGGTATTCGCCGGGTTGGCCACCATATCGGCCAAGCGTTGTTCATAGGGGGTGATGCCGTTTATTACGCGATCAATCCAACCTGGCGCAAAGTTATAAACCCATTCGCTCCAGTTTGTTCCTGTGGGGCTATTCGTCTCGTGGGATCGGTAGCGTACGGCAAAATAATGATCGGCCAAGGTGAAGGGGCTGGCGCCTTCAATATCGATGGTGATGGCACCCTGTGCAATATCGCCATGGGCTTCATACACCTCCCATGAAGTGGACGTGAGAAAGTTGGTGTTGGGAATTAATCCGCCGACGGGTTCCGCCCACCGCCATTGGAAATCGTAGTCATCCACTTCGCCCGCAAAGTCGTTGCTGTAGCGCATGGAGAATTTTTCGTCCAACGCATTTTCGGGTTTAATGGGTTCCACGACCCCATCAAACAATTCAGGAACCACCTTAATGATACTTAAACCAACGGGTAACGCTGCGGCGACCTGTTGCTCATCCGTGCTATTATTAAAGGCGAGCGTTACATATCCCACGCCCTTTCCCTTTCCCGCATAAAGAGCCGCATGAACATACGGTTTGTTTGGAAGAATCGCGGTGTATTGGGTGGGAAGTTGCCCCACGGCTGCAATCCACGTTGATTTGTCGTCACCCACCAACGAATCGCCCGCTTGCTTCACCTGTTCCACTTCGTCTTCATTCAACAGATTAAGCAGCAGATAGCCGCTCCCGGTGAGGGTTTCGACCTTCTGCCCTTCAATGATGAATTGTTCGCTCGATCCTGCATCGGGATCGTAGGTGATTCGTGAGTAGAGCGAGGGAGGCAATGCGGGGAATCGATATTTGTTTCCGATGGCTTCCTTCTTCGCCGACCCCGCCGCTTTCATGGCTTCAACGACCGAGAAATCAAGTGGCACGCCTTTCGAAACAATCGGGTCTAACAAGCCAACGGTTTCCATGCCGGGTTGTTGAGCAAGCGACTGTTGATAGGGGATTTCTACACTCAACTGGTGCCAAATGTCGGGCAGTCCGCGAGTGGCCTCCGTCAGGGTTTCGCCGATCTTCATTTCCGGCACATTGTCCGGCCAAGTAATTTCGTACGTCATCGCAATTGGATGGCCCGTTGTGCCGTGTGCATACGAAGGTTGAGGGAGCCAAGGTATTTCCGAGCCGATGGCGGGTTGCTGATCGAGCGACAAATCGGGGAAGTTAAAGGAGGGTTGCATGGCATAGTAAAAATGCATCACAGCATCGGCGGAACCTCCCTCTTTGCCCGCCGCCTTCGCCCACCAATCGTGCTTGCGATCTTTCCACGCAAAACCGGTGTCATCGGTATAATTTTTTCGACAAATGGGCATGGCACTCACAGGCATGGGCGGAAGAATCGCCACGCCTGCTTCCACGTCATAATTAAAGGTATATTCACTATTGGTTGTGGCCACCGAAAAGAGCGTCATTTCGGGACGCGCCGTCGTTGCATTTAAGGTTTGTACCAACACCACGGGTTCCGATGAATGCGTGGTATTCAAATCGTTCCGCAGGGCATACACTCTGTTTTCCATCATCACGGCATGCTCTTCGTTGGGATTGTATCCGGGAAGCGTGGAATCATTTTGATAATAGACGGATGGAGAAATACCGAGCCACTCATCGCTTCCTTTGCCCGACGCAATTATAATCTCTTCCTTGACAGGAGTTGGCCAGACCGATTGATAACGCTGCACCAAATAAGGATAATAAACGGGATCAGGCAACCCGATCTGTTGAGATGGTTCCGCCCACCAAACCTCCAACATTCCCCGATTTACGGGGAAAACAAAGGAGGCTGATTCTTTGTTTTCTTCCGTGGGATAATTATATAAATCCACATTATAAGCATTCCCCATCGGCTGATGAATATATCCAGGGAAGACGGGGAACTCGCCGGAACTCGCCAACCGGATTCCATAAACCCATTCTGGGTCGCCAACGGCCACGCCATCATTGGGTCCTGCCTGATCCGCCACCGATGTGCCTTCGCCTTCGTTAAACGGGAAGGAAGCCAACAGGTGGTTTTCATTGCCCACAGGTTCGACCTGTCGATTCTCCCACAAGGTTTCGGCATCGATGGCCTTGTCCCACAAATGCACTTGTTCAATCATTCCTTCAAAA
>DAOVNC010000243.1 GCA_030630445.1 Kiritimatiellales bacterium
AGAAGGCGGCAGAGGAAAAGTCGCCCGGCACCACGAAGTCGCGCGCTTCGTACTGCGGCCCGGCGGAACCAAAGCCTTCGATGGAAACCTCCAGTCCTTTTATGATGATTGGAATACCCAAGGCTTGGAAAAGTTTTTCGGTGTGGTCGCGCGTCGGGCGCGGTTCAATGACCGTCGTTTTCCCTTCGGCAAAGAGCCCGGCGAGCAGGACGCATGACTTGACCTGAGCCGATGCCATCGGCAAGAGATAACCGATACCCTGCAGTTTTCCGCCGCAAATCATCATCGGCAACGTGCCGCGTTTTCCGGTCAGGCCAATGTGCGCGCCCATCAGTTCCAACGGATGGCGGATGCGGCCCATCGGGCGCGTGGAGAGCGACTCGTCGCCGATCATGGAGACCTCGACGCCCGCGCCGGCAACGAGACCGGCGAGCAGACGCGTGCCCGTCCCCGAGTTGCCCATGTTGAGCGGTTCATCCGGTTGTTGAAGCTTGCCCGCCACACCGGCGATGTAGAGCGCATCGTCGCGGAACTCCGCCTTCGCGCCCATCTGCACCATGGCCGAAAGCGTGCTGCGCGCATCCTCGCCGTTTAAATATCCGGTCACCTTCGAGGTGCCGTCCGCCAAAGAAGCGAGCATGGCCACGCGCTGGGAAATACTCTTGTCGCCCGGCACCTTCACGGAACCACAGAGCTTTGCTGGGAATACTTTTTTTAAATTCATTTTCTAACCACTAATTCACACTAATCGACACTAATTTATTTCCCATTCTGATTAGTGGGAATTAGTGAAGATTAGTGGTTTAAACTATCTTTTAAGGAACCTGTTCAATTCAAGAATTTGGTTTCGATCATTGGCAGCGGTTTCGAGCCAGTTGCGGATGTCGTCGCCGTTTCCGTCGCGTAGAATTTTGATGAGTCCCTGCAGCTCTTCGTGGAAGCGATCGAGTTCGGTTTCGAGCGCGGCGCGGTTGGTGTCGATGATATCGACCCACATGTCGGCGGAGCCGGACGCCACGCGCGTGGTATCCTTGAAGCCAGTGCCGCAGAAGTCGGCCTTCTTTGCCGGATCGCCGTCGGTGACCGAACGCGCGAGCGCGGCGGCGACCATGTGCGGCAGGTGGCTGGTCGAGGCCAGCATGGCGTCGTGTTCTTCGGGTGACATTTCGACCACTTCCGACCCAACGGCCTTCCAAAGATTGGAAATCACTGAAGCCCCTTCAGACGGACATACCACCGTGAGGCGGCCTTGGTAGAGATCTGGATCGCCCGCTTCGATGCCGGTTTTTTCCGAACCTGCGATGGGATGCGAACCCACGAAATGGGCGGTGCTATCCTTAAATAGCGGCTCCATGGTTTTGAGTAGCTCGGACTTGGTGCTGCCGACATCCGTTACCACCGCGCCCGGCTTGAGTGCCGGAACAATCTGCCCCGCCAGTTTGGCAATCGTCCAGATCGGCACGCAGATCACGACAATGTCGGCCTCGCGCACCGCCTCGGAAGGATCGGCGAACACTTCGTCGGCCACGCCGCTTTCCAGCGCGTGAATACGCGTCTCGTCGCGGCGGGCATAGCCGAGGATGCGCCCTGCAAACCCGCGCTTCTTCAGCCCGAGCGACAACGACGCGCCCATCAGCCCGATGCCTAAAATAGCTATGTTCTGCTGTTCGTCCATATTGGTTTCCTGTCGGTGTAAAAATGAAAACGCATTCTCCAAGGATTGGAAATAAATTCAACCAAAATCCCCTGCTCCGCCGCATTCCGTCGCGGGTGCGAAAAGTCTGGAGTGCGCAGGCTCGACTGCGCTTTTAAATACCCGCTCCAAGTCTGCCGCACCGTTTGCCCGCATTTAAAAGCGGTGTCGAGTTGCTTCGCAAGCCTTCGGCCCACCGCACTCCAGATGTTTCTGCTCTGCCGTTTCGAGTTCCCCGCGACCCCGCTGGCGCGTGAAACGGGACTACGCGGCTTCCCTTCCGAAAACGACGTCCCTCCTTTGCCAATGCTGCGACCGTATTCCATGCGGCGCGCAGCCAAATTTATAGAATACTATTTCAGTACTATTTATTTGACAACCCGTCATTTCGTCTCAATATGGCGGCAATTAAAAGAACCATTAGGAGGTTTACCATGCCATACGAATTACCAGCACTGCCCTACGCGTATGATGCGCTGGAACCACACATTGATGCGCGTACGATGGAGATCCATCATTCCAAGCATCATCAGGCGTACGTCAACAACGTCAACGCCGCCCTTGCAGGCACGGAACTGGAAGGAATCGAAGTTTGCGAACTTTGCCGTCGTTTGGACGAACTTCCGATCGAGAAGCAGGCGGCCGTTCGCAACAATGGCGGAGGTCATGCAAACCATTCCTTTTTCTGGGAGGTGATGAGTCCGAACGGAGGGGGCCTTCCGGGAGGAGCGCTTGCGGAAGCCATCGACGGAAGTTTCGGAAGTTTTGATACGTTCAAGGATGAGTTCAGCAAGGCGGCCGCCACGCGGTTTGGTTCCGGCTGGGCGTGGCTCTGCAAGCATGAAAGTGGAAAGCTGAGTATTTGCTCCACCCCGAACCAGGACAATCCGTTAATGAAGGATGTCCCCTGCGACGGGACTCCGATCCTCGGACTTGATGTTTGGGAGCATGCGTACTATCTGAACTACCAGAACCGTCGGCCTGACTACATCGGTGCATTTTTCAATGTCATCAACTGGGAGAAGGTGGCGGAGTTCTACGCAAAATAAGCTAGCGGGAAGAACGATCCTGCTCGCTGGAAACAAACAACCCCGCCACCTTGGCGGGGTGTTTTGCATCGGGGCTTTTAAATGCGTTGGCCGGGTATTTTCCGGGCCATATGATGGAAACCGTACGATTTAGGTATTTTAATGCTGAAATACCCAATTAACTGTGATTTATATTCCGCAAGCTAAAGATCAGGCGGGACAGGAGGGATGAAATATCCCCTTGTTGGTTTGGCGAAAGTGGAGACAGGATTTGAAGCCGACAGATACAAGCAATCCGGAATATTTCCACAAGGTTGTCGATTGCCAGTTTGCGTGCCCGGCACACACTCCGGTTCCTGAATACATCCGGCTGATTGCGGCGGGCCGCTACACCGACGCCTATATGATCAACTGGGAATCGAATGTTTTCCCGGGCATCCTTGGCCGCACCTGCGACCGCCCCTGCGAGCCCGCCTGCCGACGCGGCCGCGTCGAGGACAAACCCGTGGCGATCTGCCGCCTCAAGCGCGTCTGCGCCGACATGAAGGGCGCGATCAAGGAACGCCTGCCGACGATTCCCGAACAAAAAAACGGCCGCCGCATTGCACTGATTGGTGCAGGCCCCTCGTCGCTGACCGTGGCGCGCGACCTGATGCCGCTGGGCTACGAGATCGATCTCTACGAAACCACCGCCAAGGCCGGCGGTTTCATGCGCCAGCAGATTCCTTCGTTCCGACTGCCGGAAGCAGTCATCGACGAGGAAACCGGCTATATTCTGGACATGGGGGTCAACGCATTCTTCAACACGCGCGTCGAGAGCATGAAGGGGCTGCTCGATAAGGGATACGATGCCGTGTTTGTCGGCTCCGGCGCACCCAGCGGCCGCATCCTCAAGCTTCCGGGCTATGAGGGCGATGGCGGCACGAATATCCGGGTTGGCGTGGAGTGGCTGGCCGAAGTGGCATTCGGGCACCTGACAGAAACCCCAAAAGACGTTGTCGTGCTGGGCGGCGGCAACACGGCCATGGACTGCTGCCGCACCGCCCTGCGGCTCGGTGCCGAAAACGTCAAGGTTTTGATCCGCACGCCGATCGACGCCATGGTGGCCTCGCCGTGGGAAATCGAGGACACCCAGACCGAGGGCATTCCCATCCTTGAAAACCACAATCCCATGGAATATGTGGTTGACGACGGCCAGCTCAAGGCCATGAAGTTCGAGATCATCGAATATTCCGTCGCGGAGGACGGCACGGAGGTCTTCACGCCGACCGGCGAAGCGAACACCGTGGAATGCAGCCTGGTGCTGCTGGCCATCGGCCAAGCCAACGCCTTTGCGTGGATCGAACCCGACACCGGAATCGAGTTTAATAAAACCGGACTGGCAAAAGTCGACGACCTCACCCACCAGTCCACCAACCCCAAGGTGTTCTTTGGCGGCGATGCCGCCTTCGGCCCGAAAAACATCATTACCGCCGTGGCGCATGGGCACGCGGCCGCGCTTTCGATCGATCTGTTCCTGAACGGGAAGGATCTCAGGGATCGCCCCGATCCGGGCACCACCCTGATCAGCCAGAAAATGGGCATCCACGACTGGAGCTATGCAAGCATGGTGACCGAGGAAGAGCGCCATGCCGTCCCGCATGTCGACCTCGACGCCGCAATCCACAGCCACAAGCTCGAGGTGGAACTGGGCTTCGATGCCTACACCGCCTTCGAAGAAGCGCAGCGCTGCCTCAACTGCGATGTCGAAACGGTTTTCACCGCCGACAACTGCATCGAGTGCGACGCCTGCATCGATATCTGCCCGGTCGACTGCCTGACGTTTGCCGAAAATGGAGAAGAGGCCGACGTGCGGCGCAGGCTGAATGTTCCGGCCCACAACCTCTCGCAGGATCTTTTTGTTTCGAAAGACCTCTCGACCGGCCGCGTGATGGTGAAGGACGAGGATGTGTGCCTGCATTGCGGGCTATGTGCCGAGCGCTGCCCCACCTCCGCATGGGACATGCAGAAATTCCTCTACATTTCACCCAAGGCGGGGACACCGCTAAAAGAAAAACCAGAATAATTTGGAGAAGAAGATTTTAACGAGTAATCCGTAATGCGTAACTTATACTGTGCATGATAGGCGTTACGCATTACGGATTACCCGTTAGAAGGACTGCCTATGAAACGCGACATCGTTACCAACCAGTTTGTCATCAAGTTCGCCAATGTGAACGGCACCGGATCGGCCAGCGCCAACCGGCTGTTTTCCAAAGCCATCTTCCGCATGGGCGTACCGATTGGGCCGAAAAATATTTTCCCCTCCAATATCCAAGGGCTACCCACGTGGTACGAGGTGAGGGTCAACGAAGACGGCTTCCTCGGCCGCCGCGGCGGAATCGATATCATGGTCTGCATGAACCCGCAGAGCCTGGAGCGCGACATGGCCGAAGTGGAAAAGGGCGGCTATTTCATCTATGATTCCTCCAAGCCGCTCGACCCGCGAAACCTACGCGACGACATCGATTTTATCGGCATCCCGTTCATGGAGCGCTGCCGCGAAACCTACCAGGATGAACGCCAGCGCCTGCTCTTCCGCAACATCATGTATGTCGGTGCGCTCGCCGCGCTGCTCGACATGGAACTCGAGGTTCTCACCGAACTGATAAGCGACCAGTTCAAAGGCAAGGAAAAGCTGATCGCCCCGAATATCCAGGCCGTTGAAATGGGCTACAACACCGCCAAGGAGCTCCACGCCTGCCCGATCTCCTATCGCATCCAGCGTCGGGACAAGGTGGGAAACAAAATCCTGATGGACGGCAACGCAGCCTGCGGGCTCGGGGCGGTCTACGGCGGCGCCACGGTGGCCGGATGGTATCCCATCACCCCGTCCACCTCCGTTATCGACAGCTTTGCCAAATTTTGCCGAAAACTGCGCATCGACCCGGATACGGGAAAGAAAAACTTTGCCATTGTACAGACCGAAGACGAACTGGCCGCCATTGGCATGGTGATCGGGGCCTCGTGGAATGGCGCACGCGCCTTCACGGCCACAAGCGGCCCCGGCCTTTCGCTGATGACTGAATTC
>DAOVNC010000422.1 GCA_030630445.1 Kiritimatiellales bacterium
AATCAGAACTCTCCATTTGTCCCAAAGTGAGCTACCCTGCGCTTCGTTGCTTGAAAGCCATAACCACAAGAGTCCTATTTGTATGAAAAATGGAAACCCGCACCTCCACCCAAAATTCGGCGAATTCTCCGGTTATCTTAAACGCTTTCAATCCGGCCTGCGCGATATTCTCGACCGGCACCCCGAAATAGAAACCCGCAACCACCTCCAGGGACTTTCGGCCTATCTCGTTCGCCAAATCCATGAAACCACGCCGCTATCGGTGTTTGTTCCCGAAGAATTCGGGGGATGGGGTGGCCGCCCGAAAGAGAGCCTATCGCTGGTGGAAGCCGCCGCTTATGAGTCGCTTTCCGTGGGGCTGACGTTCGGCATCAATAGCGCCCTGTTTCTGGATCCCGTGAAAAAATATGCCGAGGGGAAGGTCCGGAAGGAAATCCTTCGAAAGTTCATTGACGAAAAAGCCATGGGCGGACTCATGATCACCGAACCCGACTTTGGCACCAATGCCCTCTCCATGCAGACCGCCTATCAAAAAGTGGCGGGGGGCTATGCCATTCAAGGTTCCAAGCATTGGGGTGGGCTCACCGGGTTGGCCAGCTTTTGGTTGGTCGCCGCGAGAAAGGAACGGGAAAACGGAAAACTCGCACGCGACCTTGATCTGTTTATTTGCGATATGAACGATGCCGAGCAACGGATCGAAGTGACCGAGTTCTACCAGAAGCTGGGGCTTTTCCAGATCCCCTATGGCCGGAATGAAGTCGATATCAAGGTTCCAACGGCCCACCGCCTCGTCCCGCAAACCTCCGGGATTAAAATGGTGATGGACTCTCTGCACCGTAGCCGCCTGCGTCTCTCGGGGATCGGGCTAGGCTTTATCAAACGCATTCTTGATGAAGCCACCACGCACTGCCGCGAACGTATTGTGGGAGGGAAGGCGCTGTTGGGATATGACCAAGTGCAGAGCCGCCTGGCCAAAATCCAGGCCTTCTTCACGCTCACCTCCGGCCTATGCCTCTACGCCAGCGAAAACACCCCCTTGGACGCGGACCTCTCTGGCGAGGGCGTACAAGCGAATGCGATGAAGGCGATTCTCACCGACATGATGCAGGAAGCCGCGCAATCCTTTATGCAACTCGTCGGCGCCAACGGCTTCCGTCGCGACCATATCGCGGGACGCGCCATTATCGATTGCCGTCCCTTCCAGATTTTTGAAGGCACCAACGATGTGATGTATGCGCAAGTCAGCGAAATGGTCATGAAACAGATGGCCCAAGCCGGACAGATGAACCTGCTCTCCTTCATGCAAAACTACAAAGGGGCAAAACAGGCCGCCATTGAGCTGAAAAGCCTCATCGACATCTCCATCCAAAGCAACCTCTCGCAACGCAAGAGCGTCATGCTCGGAAAACTGATCAGCTCCATCTTGGCACTCAACCACACCCTCGTAATGGCTCGTCGCGGGTTCAGCAGCGAACTGATCGACCAAGCCATTCAGACAACGCGCGAACGAATTGCAACCACGCTTGCCAGCCTCGACTCGACAGGATGCTCCGACCTGAAAACCGACCTGTCTTCCTCCACCGACTGGAAAACCTGCACCGCATAAAACCATTTAAAAAAACGTATCGCCGCAAAACCAGAAAGCCTCGCGCAAAGTCGCCAAAAAAAGGGGGCAGAGGAATTGGACATTTCAGGAAAGCATTGGTTTTATAGGGTGAAATCCGGATAGAAGCGCTTAAGTTAACGCCATTCCGGGCTGACCCTTGTTCTTGTTCCGAAGGAGGAAAAGTGTAATCCGGTTTTTTGGAAAATGTATCTCATTAATAGTTAGGCGCTACATATATAATAAGATAGGTCTTGCATGAGCAAATATTAAGATGACAATGCATTTTTAAATCGTGAAACGACAAGTTTGATTGGGAAAGGAAACAGAGGCGACCATGAAGCGGGTAAGTCGGAAAATAAACATTCAGAATCAGCTGGGGCTGCATATGAGGCTCGCCGCCGGAGTTTCCAGAATCGCCCAAGCGTTCGATGCGGAAATTAGCCTTCTCAAGGCCGATGACAGTGCAGATGCCAGCAGCATATTAGAACTTTTGGTCCTAGGTGCCGTGCATGGCGATCCGTTGGAGCTGTTCGCGATCGGGCACGATGCCGAAGCGGCTCTAGATGCGATCTGTGAGTTCCTAAACTCATATACGGATATCGTGATGCTACGCGATATGCCTGGAAGCGGGATTGATACATATGCCGCTTAACGCGCAGGGATGAACCACTCCTTCCCTTGATCTTTTTTAGCAGGCACCGTGTACCTGCTCGGTTCCAATATAGGAGATAGTTGATGAAAAGAAACGGATCTCGAACTCGCCTGAATACCCATAACGCACTTCATCAGGCCATAATTTCTATCGCACTGATGTCGATTATCCCTTCGTTATCGTTGTTTTATATGGGCGCTATGATGTGGGGCCAAGCAGAACAGCTCCCGCGCGTCACCCAGGTTTTTATTTTTGTATTAACAATAGTCATAGCCGTTTCCGGGTTTCTGATTCTCCTGAAATTCCCAAAGAACATTATCAAACTCCGTCAATATATCGAAGAGATTGCTACAGGGGTTCTTCCTGATAAAATCAAGCTGCTTAATACTCACAGCTCCGATGACTTGAAATTTATTGAGCATGGCTTCAATGCAATTCTGAGGGAAATGCGTCATCGAATAGAAACAACGGAACAGAGGTTGGATGTGGAGCATGCGTTGAGAGAAATCGTTGAACGGCAGCAGCAGGATCTACTGCAGGCAGAGCGGCACCGCGTCATGGTTCAAAGCCTTGGAGCGGCTTGCCATCACATCGGTCAGCCGGCAACAATTCTGAAGCTGCGCCTTTATCTGATGAGGCAGATAGCGAGCTCGGATGACGAACTCGCAGAAATAGCGGAATGTGAAAAAGATCTTCTCTTGATCATGGGTGTTCTCGATAGGCTGAGA
>DAOVNC010000252.1 GCA_030630445.1 Kiritimatiellales bacterium
TCGCCTGGCAACATCAATGTGCGGGAAATTGTGCGCCTGTGGACGTTTTACAAGGGGCTGGATTTGGAGGCGTTTGCCAAGATGCGCTACAACCTGCTTGGCAATGCCGACCACTGGTTCCCCGGTCAACAAGCCGAGGATATGGAGAAGCTGAATTGGTCGTGTTTGGCAGGAAGTCCCTTCGCTGATCGAATCCCCGATATCCTATCCGAATCGCATCGGCTTTTCCATGTGGACAAAGAGGCCAAGCGCCAGAGCGAATCCTAACGTCGGCGAAAGACCTCGCTTCGTGTGAGGACTTTTCTTTACGCTGGCTTGAAAGTCAATTTATGGTTCTTATTCCAATGCAAAAGGGTGGATATGAAAACGTTGATTCAGCAGATGGTCTTGATGTGCATTATTTTAGTGCTTCTTCACGGAAAGGCTTGGGCGAGTGGTTATCATCCGTCATTTGACCGGGCACTGATGGACGCTGATCTGGTTCTTCAGGGCGAAGTGGTCGAAATGTGGGATCCGTTTGATAAAGATAAGCAGAAGGCGTTCATCCGCCACAGCAGCTACCGGTTCCGGGTGCAGAAGTGCTATAAAGGTGGTTTGAAATCGGGAGCAGAGGTTCATTTCTGGGATCCGCATTTCAACAGCACGGCGTCCTATGGGATCCGCTCTAAGGGGCAATATATCGTCTATCTAAAGCCCGCCAAGTTGTCTGAATATGAATCCGGATATGTCAATCCAGAGAAACGGAAGTTTTATAAACCGATTCGGGTTCGGCAGAATAGAGAGACCTATGCAGGATCCAAATCTGTAGAGTATTATACTCGGGAGCTTCGCCTGTTGGATTTTTTCGTGGAAAATCCGCCGGCAGACAAACGCAAGGCCTATCAGAAAATGCTCCGTAACGATACTGATCCTTTTTTCCTCTCCTATATTATTAAGGACTGGCCCCGGCCCTGTACTGAAGAGGATATTGCGTTGTTCAAAAGAAGCGTGTTATCGAGCGACGGGAATGAATTGTATGTGCGACGGATGCTTGGCGAGCTGGTGAAGCATCCGGAAGTTCTGACGGATTCCGATGTTGTCGTTTTGTTGCAGAAGGGGGGCGTGGATGTTTTCCCTTCGCTGAGGGCGCTGATTACTGACGATAATGTTAAAGATGTGCAGGCATTGCTCTTTGGCTTTCTGCGGGACGTTAATGCTGGCGGTACGTACAGGCAATTGATCGAAACACTAGCCGCGTTGAGTCCCGATTATTTCAAGGAGCGGTTGGTGGCGTTTCACGATTTTCCCTTGTGGAAGTTGCTGCCCTGTCTGAAGGCGTTGGATTTGAACGGAAGCGATTTGGGAATGGCCGATTTTCCCGAGGAGATTTTTTCGGTCCGTCATAACACGCTGTTTTCAATCGCGAAGATATTGGAAGGGGATCTGTTCTGGGTAAGCTTTCCGTTGCGCTATCCCTCAAATTGCGCGGATTTCAAAGCCGCCCTGCCTTTGTTGGAGCCGATGCTCAAAGAGAAGGACTCGCCCGTGCGGCGGGCATGTGTTGCTTTGTTCAGGACATATGGAGTGCCAGTGGGAAAGGCGGACGGTATTTATACGGCAAAATATACTGATGCTCCGGCTCCCTGCCCGATAAAGTTGGAGCTGCGGATGAAGCGCACCACCTTTAAACTGGGCGAAGAGATTGAGTTTATCCTTAAAGAAACCGCAGCGGTCGATGGCGGCGGTTTCTGTTTTGAAGGAAAGGCGCTGACAACCCTTCACTTCGAAGGACATTGGGACAGTCCGGAGTCGTTGGGCCAGCAGATGTGGGATAATGTCGAACAGCCCGATGCATCATTTGTGATCCTCGAAAAAGGCATGTCCCGGGAAGAGGGGCTTAAGTTGTTCCGGAAAATTGACCGTCCCGGAAGCTATCGCATAGAGCTGAAAAAATGCTATCTGCACGATGGCGGGGAACATGGGCTTGATGCATGGACCGGAATGGCCTTCGCGGAGAACGAGCTCGTATTTACAGTAACGGAACCATAGTTTCCAAGCTTGGGATCATGAAACGAATCGGAATCACAATCGGGGATATAAACGGCATCGGGCCGGAGGTGGCGCTCAAGGCAGTCGGTAAGCACCGTTGGCCCGCCGATGCGCGGTTTGTTGTCATTGGTCCCGAATCCATTATTCGTGAGCAAGCTGCCGCGATGCATATTCCGATCACCCGCAAAGCAGAGTTTTTGAATGTAGGGCAGGCATCCTTACCTGTTCATCCCGGAAAAGTCAGGGTCGATGCCTCGCGCATCGCTGCACAGGCGATCCGCACGGCGGTCGAAGGCTGCCTCTCCGGCGAGCTCGATGCCATGGTCACCGCTCCGATCTGTAAGGAAGGATTCCATAAGGCCGGTGTCAATGTGCCCGGCCACACCGAATACCTCGCCGAACTCACCGGCACGGAAAACTTTGGCATGATGCTCATGGGCGGCGGTCTGCGCGTCATGCTCGTCACCCGCCACATCCCGGTTTCCGCAGTGCCCGCCGCGCTGACCCGCAAAAACATCCGTGAGCACATTGAGCTGACCGGCGAGGCGTTGAAGCTATTTGGAATCAAGGGCGGAAAGATCGGCGTTTGTGGCCTCAACCCGCACGCGGGCGACGGCGGCGTGATTGGCCGCGAAGAGATTGACCTCATCAACCCCGCCATCCGTGCCGCGCGCAAAAAAGGATTCAATGTTTCCGAGGCCGTTCCCGCCGATACCATTTTCCATGAAGCCTTGAAAGGGGACTACGACGCGGTCGTCGCCATGTACCACGACCAAGGGCTGGGGCCGTTGAAAATGATTGGCTTCGACGAAGGGGTCAACGTCACCCTCGGCCTGCCGATCATCCGAACCTCGCCCGACCACGGCACCGCCTTCGGCATCGCCGGGAAAAACAAGGCTTCGCCCAAGAGCATGAAAAACGCCATCGAACTGGCCATCGATCTAGCTGGAAAACCCAATCCTTGGAAGTAGGCAGAATAATTGAGTGGCAGAATGATTTTATAAAACTCGGCGGATCGGTAATTATTCTGCCACCAAATCATTCTGCCAAAATTAAACGGAAGCAAAGATGGCTGACACACCAAGATTAACCAGTCCGAAAGAAGTGCGGGCATTGCTGGAAAAGCTTGGCCACCGCCCGAACAAGGGGCTGGGGCAAAACTTCCTTATCGATGCCAATATTCTCGATATCATCGCCAACACGGCGGAGATTCAGCCAAGCGAATCCATCCTCGAAATTGGCCCCGGCCTCGGCGCGCTCACCGAGCGGATTCTTCCGTTGGCCGGAAGCGTTACCTGCATCGAGAAGGATCCCGCGATGGTGGACTATCTAAAATCGTGTCTTTCCTCCTTCGGCAACGCTTCGGCGGACAAGCCGGGTTTCACCCTTATCGAATCCGATGCGCTGGATGTCGATCTCGATGGCCTGTTTGCGGGCGGGATCACCAAGGTGGCGGCCAACCTGCCGTACTCGGTGGCGAGCCGGTTGATGGTCGATATTGCCGAATGCGCACACCGCCCGGAGCTAATGTCGCTCACGATCCAGAAAGAGGTGGCCGATCGCTTAACCTCGCCGCCGGGCGGCAAGCACTACGGAATTCTCGGCATCCTGACCGGCGTGTTTTATAAAAATAAACTGGTTAAATAGAATAGCCCCACCTGCTTCCTGCCGCCGCCGAAGGTGTGGTCGGCAGTCGTGAAAATGGAGCGGCGCGAAGTACCAATCGTTGGAAACGCGGAATACTCGACATTCAAGAAGCTGGTGAAATATTGCTTTTCGCAGCGCCGCAAACAAATCGGAACCATCCTGAAGAGAATGGGTATCGAGCCGATTGATAGGCTGCTGGCCGATGCTGGAATCGAGCACACCGAACGGCCGGAGCGCATCGAGATCGAACGCTGGGCGAAGTTGGCGGGGTTGCTGGTGAGGATGACGATTAAGACCAGAAAATAACTTTTGATCTTGAATCTTTGGAGTTGAATCTCAGGTTTCTATTTTCCGAGACTATTCAGTTCCTTTTCGCCGATGACCGCCGTGACGGTATCAAGGTCAATCAGCATTTCCCGGATCAAAGCACTGGATTCCGCACGGTTCCGCAAACCTTCCAATGCAGCGTCAAGTTGGCAGTCGGTGTTCTGTTCTTTATTGTCGGTTGCAGGCAGAACGAGCACGTCGCCCAACAAGCCCATTTGCTCAAGCTCATCCTTGAAGTGCGCGCAAGCCAGCTCGACATCCAAGACCGCGCTACCTCCGTCACCAACATCGAAGGACAGGTCATGTCCATCGACTACGGCATCGCGGATTTTGTCCAGCAAACCACCCGCTTCGACGGCACCACCATCACCAACACCTATGATACAGCCGGTCGAAAATCCACCATCACCTACAGTAGCGCAAGCGTCCCGCTTGCCGCCATCGCCTACGCCTACTATCCCGACGGCGAGTTGCAATCCATCTCTGATGGAACCAGCACCAACACCTATTCCTACGATGCCTTGAACCAGCTCACCAACCAGATCGTTCAAATCGGAAATCTACAATCGGAAATCGGCAATCAATTTGATCCCGTCGGCAATCCCACCAACACCGTCGTCTCCATTGGAGGGTCGCAGGCCTCTGCGACTTCGTACACCTACGACGACGCCGAACGGTTGACAGGGATTCTTCACCACCGAGGCACGGAGACACAGAACTTTTCGTATTCCTATTCCCCGATAAATGGACTGGTCGAAAGCGTTTCCAACACCGTTTCAGGAATCACCAGTTCCTATCAATACGACCTCATGGACCGGGTAGCGAATATCACCTACAAAACAGGAAACGGCACCTTGATCCGAGGGCTGGGATACGAGTACGATGCCTCCTCGATGATCACCAATAAAACAGAGTTTCAAGTTTCAGGTTTCAAGTCTCAAGTTTCCTATACCTACGACTCCATCGACCGCCTCATCCACGAATCATGTTCCGGTTCCGTGTCTTCCGCGTATTCCGTGGTTTACAATTATGATTTGGCAGGAAACCGACTCTCCAAAATCGAAGACGGCCTCCAAACCACCTATCCACTCGGCATGGGCAACCGACTCGCCGACACCAACATGCTCTATATTTCCGGAACCGCCGACGAACCCATCGGCACCGACAACCGCTGGGGCGAACTCTGGGTCAGCAATTTGACGAGCGGCGCAACCACCATCCCCCTCGTCAACGGCAACCGCTTCTTCGCCGAAGTCACCGCGCTTGCCGGCCAAACCAACACCCTCAAAGCCGCCATCCGCGACCGCGCCGGAAACACCGCATATGTCACAAAAGACTACTGGCTCGAAACCTCAAGCAGCACAAACATCATAAACCACCATGCCTACAACGCCGCCGGATGCCTCACCAACCTCAACGCCGTCGCCTTGGAATGGGACGAGCGCTATCGGTTGACGAGCGTAGACGATGCTTCCAGCTTCGTTGAATACACCTATGACGTGTTGGGCAGGAAAACCACGCGAACCGAAGGAATCGATGTCGAACACTATGTTTACGACGGAAA